>DAIERC010000374.1 GCA_027347125.1 Ignavibacteriales bacterium | reverse complement strand
TCGGTAATTCCCAAAACATAAACGGTTTGAGAATTAATATAGCCGATTGCGAAATTGAAAAAATAAACGGAATAAATCTTACTCTGTGGTCGCCTAAAAATTTTTCCGGCTCAACAATAAACGGTTTAACTTTTGGGCTTTCGCCGGCAGCCGGAACAATAAACGGAATTTCACTCGGGCTGGTTGCTACAATTACCGATGAATCATTTAACGGTGTAGGCATCAACGGAATTGCTTCAATTTCTCAAGGTGATTCCAGGGGCGTTCAAATAGCTGGTCTGGCATTAGTCGGCAACAATAACATGAATGGAATTAATTTCGGTGGCCTTGCGGTGGTGGCTTCAAAAGGTAGCCTTACCGGTTTAAATTTGAGTGGCTTGGCATTAGTGGCGAATGGTGGGTTAACCGGTATTAACTTCGGAGGCCTGGCTGTTGTTGCATCGAAAGGCAGTATTGCCGGAATAAATTTTGGCAGTTTAGCTCTTGTTTCAGAGAGCGGTACGAGCGGAATTAATTTTTCAGGGCTCGCTTTAGTTACATCAAAGGGAGCAATTTCCGGTATCAATTTAAGCGGTTTGGCAATGGTTAGCGGCTCCGAAATAAAGGGAATCAACATAGCCGGTTTGGCTGTAGTAAGCAAAGAAGATTTGTTCGGAATAAACTTAGCTTCAATCGCCTTAGTATCTGCGCAAAGTATTCGGGGACTTAATTTTTCTCTCGGTGAAATAAGAAGCAGTAATTCTATAAACGGAATAAATGTTACCGGTTATAAAGTAAGCGCACAAGAGTTAATAGGTATTAATGTTTCGACGATTATGACTTTGGCCAAGGAATTAAGAGGTATTTCCGTTTCCGCTTATAACAAATTTGAAGAGCAGCACGGAATTGCAATCGGTTTGTTTAATGTTGCCGATGAGTTGCACGGTGTTCAACTCGGAATTTTGAATATTGCTAAAAACAATTCTCCCTGGTTTAGAGTGTTGCCGGTTATAAATGTAAATCCATAAACTATTCTTCTGATGTGCCTAAAAACAAAATATAATTTTAGCTGGTTCCGTTCTTTTTAGCAAAGTATTATTTTAATATAAAAAATAAATGTGTTATTCTATAGGGATGATATGCTGGATATTTTAACGCCTATATCAAATACTATTATAACCGAACGCGCTATTTTAAAATCATTTACAGTTAGCGACAGCCAAGCGCTTTACAATTTAATACAACAAAATAAAGACAGGCTTATAGACAGTTTTCCTATTACTCTCGATAACACTTCCAACGAAACCGTAACCGGATATTTTATCCAGAAAAAAAATGCCGACTGGGAAGAGAGAATATCTTTTGCTTTTGGAATGCGGGAGAGCCAAAGTAATCAACTAATTGGTTATATAAATATAAAAAATATTGACTGGGTAATTCCCCGGGCAGAATTGGCGTACTTTATCGATTCCGGTTTCGAAGGACGGGGGCTTATGAAAGAAGCATTAAACAAAATAATAGAATTTTGTTTTGAAGAGTTAAAAATGTACCGTCTGTTTCTTAGAGTTATGACTAGTAACGAAAGCAGTTATAAAATTGCTGAAGGATTAGGCTTTATAAGAGAAGGCATACTAAGAAAAGATCATAGAACTTTTGACGGACGCCTGGTTGATCTTTACTATTACGGAATGACTTATGAAGATTATAAGAAACTTAAAAATTAAAATAGTTTTATCTCTTTAGAAAACCCGCATTCTTAATTTTTTACACCGCAATAATTTAAAATAAAAAAGCCCCATAATCGGGCGACTATCGGGCTTTAGTTCCTTTACTTCAAAAGGCAGGGGAGAACCTTTTGAAAGAACCGAAGTAAAACTATGTTTTAAATTTTAAAATTTCCATCGCATTAATCACGCATGTGGGTTATATCACTTGCCATAAAAAATCATGTTAAATAAACTAATTATTCTTAAAAATAAAATAATTCATTATTTGTTTTTACTTAAATGTTTTCCGAATTTTCAAACTGCAATTAGATTTTTGATGTGGGCCGCGCCACCGTAATTGTAGTTTAAGTATATTTTTGAGCAAATGTAAAATCATTCTTAGATATTCATTATGATTGTATATAGTATAACAACCATCGTAAAAAAAGAAGTTGAAAACGAATGGCTGAACTGGATGAAAGAAACTCATATACCTGCAATATTAAAAACCGGCTATTTTAATAATTACAAAATGTTTAAAGTCAGAATCCCCACCAATATGGAAGGCGAGACAACCTATATAATGCATTACGAATGCGAATCGTTAGATGCTTATTTAACTTACGCCGAGCGCGAATCACCGAGGCTGCAGGCAATTTATGCTGCCAAATTTGTAGGTAAGGTTACTACCGCCAGAACGGTAATGGAAAATATTTAAAGAACAATTCATTACGCTAAGACAAATACTTTACGTTATCAAATTTTTAATTACTCACCATGTTTAGAAATAATAAATGTTGATCCGGTCATTAGCGCATAATCATATTTTAATTCATAGTATTATTTATTTAAATTCCGCTAAGATATTTTTTGCTTAATTGTCTTTAACTTAAAAGGTATTAAATATAATATCAAATGTTCTGAAGATTAAAAAGGAACAAACGTGAAATATTATTCATATAAATTACTTATTCTGTTCGCGGTTATTTCTTTGTTAAGCGGTTGCCGTCAAAATAAAAACGGCGATGAAGATTACGCGCAACACGATACAATGACCGCACCGGTCATCAGAAACCTAAGTGCGGCGATGCTTCGGAAAATATTAACAGAAAGAAACGGTAAAATTCTTTTGGTAAACCTGTGGTCAACCTGGTCTGAAAAAAGTATGAGTCAACTTTCCGATTTTAAAGAATTATATAAAGATTATAGCAACACAGCCGATTTTCTCATAATCAATATAGACCTTTCCACAGCGGTTGAGTCCAAGGTTTTGCCGTTCTTAAAAAAGAATAAAATAAATTTCCCTGTTTACCTTATAGATGCTAATGAAGGTAAGACAATAATGAAAATGTTAAATCCGGGTTGGGCCGGGAATATACCGGTTACATATATTTATGATAAAACCGGGAATCAAAAAACAATACTGCAGGGCATTCAATCCGGAAACGAACTTAAAGAAAATATTAAAAACATTATAAACTAAGCGCGAATTTTTAAACCTAACTTCAAACTCAATTTGGAAATAATGATGCACTTTATTAGAGATAACAATACTTTGTTTTGGTCGCCGGGCGAATCATCTTCTTTGCCTGCAAGAGACGAGATAGATGAAAGATATAAATGGAACTTAGCCGATATTTATGATGATGAACAAAAATGGGATGATGATTTTAAGTGGGTTGAAGATAATCTTAATAAGTATGGTGAATTTGAAGGTAGGTTGTCCGGAAATTCTCGAACACTTCTGGAATGCCTGCGGTTTGATGAAGCCGTAAGTATAAAACTGGAGCGAATGCATTTGTATGCTATGCTTGCAAAAGACAGCGATATGAGAGCCGCTAAGTACCAGGGCATGGCCGATCGTATTCAAAATTTATACGCAAAAATATCAAACGCAAGTTCTTTTATTCGGCCTGAATTATTATCCATTCCAGAAGCTTCCGTTAAAAAGATGATAAGTTCCGTAAAGGAATTGGAAATTTACGAACATTTTTTTTACGATTTGTTCAGGGCCAAAGCGCATACATTAAATAAGGATTCGGAGTC
>DAIERC010000353.1 GCA_027347125.1 Ignavibacteriales bacterium | reverse complement strand
ATTTAATGAGCACGTAAGAACATTGGGGCGGCTTGCCTGGCACATTACCGGGGCAATTCCCGAAATGATGAATCGTACAGGCTTGCAAATAGAAGGCCCGGAATCAAATTCCGAAGTTCCAGCGAGCGCAGCTAAAATTGTGGAGACTTATAAAAAATCTTCTAATAGCTTGAGCGAAGCTGTAGAAAAAAATTGGACCGACCAGGCGCTTTCCGAAAAAGTAAATATGTATGGTGAGGACTGGGAAATGGGAAAAGTACTTTCAATTTTAATAGTGCATCAAATTCATCACCGCGCGCAGATGACGGTAGTGATGAGGTTTTGTGGTTTGAAAGTTCCCGGCATATACGGCCCGGCCAATGAAGAATGGGCTCAAATGGGTATGCCGCCGGAAGAATAATAAAAATATTTTTTGTGATAACCGCAATAACTTCATTGTAAAATGATGTGCATATTAGCGTAGGCGTGAGGGACAATAAAATAATATAAAACCAATAACAATTATAAAGGAAATATAATGCGACGATTATTATTTTTATTATCCGTACTGTTCATAGTCGGCTCTGCCGCGTTTGCGCAGTCGCCTCAAGGAAGAAAATACGGCTTTGGAATTATGCTGGGCGATCCTTCGGGAATTACGGCAAAAATTTGGACGCAGCCTTCCAACGCATGGGTAATAGACCTTGGCACATCTTACTTCGGAAGCCCTCGTATTGATGTAGATTATTTATGGCATTTTGACGCGTTCAATTCAAGGGTTGCAACATTGTACGCCGGGCCCGGCGGCGCTATCGGTTTTGGAAAGGGGCACGGTGTTTATTACAAAAACGATCAAGGTTTTTATGTGCGTGACAACGGAACCGGGTTAGGCATTAGAGGGGTGTTCGGCGTTAATTTTGTGCCCACAACTTCACCGCTCGAATTCTTTTTTGAAGTAGGTATGCTCGTAGGTATAACGCCAGATTTCGGTTCCGCTGTTGATGCGGCTATTGGTATGCGGTTTTACCCTGAATTTTAATTTATGCATTGTTCGCTATGATGCCGATTATAATTCAGAACAACATAAAAGTGAAATTTTATATAAATGAAAAATAGAAAGGGATAAATTATGCCAGTTAGAAAAGCTTCGGCCGAATGGCGCGGTGATTTGAAAAGCGGCAGCGGCAACATATCTACCGAATCAGGAATTTTAAAAAATGTTGTTTACAATTTCGTTTCAAGGTTCGAACAGGGAAATGAAACAAACCCCGAGGAGCTTATCGGCGCGGCTCACGCGGCATGTTATTCGATGGCGCTTGCAAACGGCCTTTCCGGTGCCGGCTTTAAAGTAAACTCGATTAAAACCGAAGATAAGGTTCACATTGTTAAATTAGATTCCGGTTTTACAATTACAAAAATTGAAATCGAATCGGTTGCAGATGTTGAGGGAATAGATGAAGCCACATTCTATAAACACGCCGAGGATACAAAGAAAGCATGCCCGGTTTCAAAAGCTTTAACCGGAACGGAAATGGTTTTAACCGCGAAACTATTAAAATAATACGGTGTAGTTTGTGTTTTGTTTAAAGCGGACAGTCAAACGGTTGTCCGCTTTTTTATTTGTACATCCGGATGTTTTTAAACTCTTCATGTTTCTCTATATAATCGTCAACATACGAGCACGAAGGTATAATATGATAATGATTAAGCTTCGCATATTTCAAACCTTCCTCCACAATCTTGCCCGCAATACCCTGTCCTCTTAGCTCGTTTGGAACATACGTTTTTATCATGTTTAAAGTATTGGTGTTTATAACAATATATTGCAGGTAAGCTTCCTTGCCGTCTATTATGGAATAAAATTTCTGATTCTTTTCATCGTGTAGTATTTTCATACTTCTCCTTTATATTATTGTCCCTCTTAGCTCCGTAAGAGCCGTGGATTCAAGTGCGATATAAGTTCAAGATCAAAAAATAATTTTTAACCGAAATCTCAAAACTCTTAAACTTACACTTAAACATGAACTTCTTCCTTTGTAACCCTGCGTCTAAATATAATTATTTATACTAACATGTACCGTGAGGAATTGCATTTAATTTTGAATTTTTAATTTATATAACTATTTACTATTGAAAAATTAAATCTTACCTTTGCAAAATCTGCCCGGTAAACATGTGTTGTTTAGATGTGGCAAATACTTACAAAAATTAAAATACATATAATTGCAGGGAAGTATATGAGTAAAATTTTAACCTTTAGTGTTGCCGTATTTTTATCTTTTTTTATAGCAGCTGTTGTTGTAGGTTGTTCTACATCTAAAAAAATTATGGATGAAAACACTGTAACCGGACAAATTCAAATGGTAGGCAACGAGCCATTTGCCAGGCTGGCAATAATAAACGATAACGATTTTTACCTGCTTGACTGCAACGGCGCTATTAAAGATACCGTTTATAATAACCAGGGCAGAATGGCCAGGGTTTATTTTAGCGGTATTTCTACAAATAACCAGCAACAGAAAGTCCTTAAAGTTGAAAAAATCGATATTGTACCTTCCGGATCAAACTAAATTAAATTGCATCTAATAAATATTAAATGAAATAATAGAGGTTAAATATGGGGCGTTATTTTACATTACTGTTCTTTTTCTTTTTTGCGGCTGTTTCTTTCGGGCAAAATATTCAGCAAGCTCAAGTTGCCAAGGAACAATTTACCGGCAGTTACCCGGTACATCCGGATAAATTTTTGAGAGAACAGGACGAAAAAGTTGCTAAATTTTTACAAGCAAACCCGGATTATTTTACCAGGCTTGCAATGCAAAAAAAAGCGGCGTGGGGCTTTACCGTCGGTGCCACAAAATCATGGACATCTTGGGATCTTTCAACAACACCCGAAACTCCGTACCAGGTAACTTCTACA
>DAIERC010000341.1 GCA_027347125.1 Ignavibacteriales bacterium | reverse complement strand
GGGCAATCAACTTATCAATTTTTAAAACTAGATATGAGCGCAAGAGCAGCTGCTCTGGCTGGTTCATATGTTTCAAACGCCGATGATCCGGATGTAATTTTTTATAATCCGGCAGGAATAGGATTATTAAAAGAAACCCCGGTCTCGTTTTCATTTGTTAAACACGTACTCGATATTAATTTAGCCAGTCTTTCATATTCCACCGATTTGAAAAATATCGGAAGAATTGGCGCAGGGGTTGAATATATAAACTACGGCACTTTTACGGGCGCAGATGAATCCGGTAATAAAACCGGTGATTACGGTGCGCAAGAAGTAGCATTCATTGCCGGCTATTCCAACTTGCTTGAAGAAAATTTTTATTACGGGGCAAATGTAAAATACATATTCTCAAAAATTGCCGACAGAACTTCCAATGCTATTGCAATGGACTTTGGTTTGCATTACGCCATTCCGGCTAATTTGATGGACATCGGTTTCTCCATCCGTAACGCAGGTACACAGTTAACATCATATTATACGGTTAGAGAAAACTTGCCTCTTGATTTTGTTCTCGGCGTATCAAAAAAAATGGAACATATGCCCGTTCGGCTTTCTCTCGATTTCCATAATCTAAATGATAACGCGGTTGCTTTCTTTTCACGTTTAAAATATTTTACCGTCGGTGCTGAGTTTGATTTAAGCAAAGTGTTAAAGCTCCGTTTCGGTTTTGATAATCAAAAAAGAAGCGATCTTACAATCGGTACTTCTGCCGGCCTGGCAGGCTTTAACGTAGGGCTGGGAGCTAAAATTGCCGGTTATAATTTTGATTACGGATTTTCTTCTTTCGGGCTTGCAGGAGCAATTAATAGAATTACGGTTTCAACAAGTTTGTAAGTTCCGGCGGTAACATCGCTAATATTATAATTTATTTTTTGTAGGGCTTTTTTAAATATTCTTCGGCCATACCATGCGAATTGCCGTAATCCCTCATGTCGAGAAGTTTTTTATAATAAACAACTGCTGCGTTCCTGTTGCCCCATTCATCGTTAATCATACCAAGATATAAAATTGAGTTTATCATAAAACCGGAAACTTCCTTCTTATCTAACTGCTTGGAATATTTTACGCACTCATTAAAAAAGTATGAAGCCGAATCTAGCTTGGATAAATTACGGTATTGATAAGCAATGTAGTAAGAGGCTTCCCGTTTTGAACTGGCATTATTGTAACCGGAATAATTTTTTAGACCTTTGTTCCACACATCCCAAAATATTGAAGATGATGTAAAATAGTCGCCGCGTTTTGCCGCAATTCTGCCGCTCCATCTTTCAAACACCGGATTATCAGGAAAATCTTTTACAAGCATCTGCGACCATTCATCGGCTTTGTAAGGATTATTTTCATAATTGTAGTAAAGAGTCATTAAAAAATATCTGGCCTCGTACCTGGCGTATTTCCCGTGCATCGCAACATCTTTTAACAAAGCGATCCCTTTTTGTTTATCGCCTGGCGGGAAGAAAATCATTAACGGTCTTATAAACGGATTTTCTTCGGGAATAACCGCGGCAAAGTAATCGTAAATTCCAAAACCTAATTTTACATCAATATTATCGGGATTTAATTTGGATGCTTTTTCAACAATCGGTAGTGCGAGCCGCCCGTCATCGGCCGCTTTAAGCCAGCTTTCGCGCAGCGCCCTTAGCCTTCCTCTAAAGCCTATTGCACCTCCTTTAAAAAAAAGCGCATTTTCATTATCGGGATTATTTTTTAGAATCCGGTCGCATTGAAAAATTACGTCTTCAAGTTTCTGGTAAAAAATATCGTCGTATGATTCGGCTTCGGGATTTAATAAAATTTTCCACCAGTCAATCATTGCAAGAAAAAATTTACCCTGCGGTTTTGCGGGGTAATCCGCAATCAATCCCTTAAATGTTTTTTCAGCGTCGTCAAATTTTATATCGTATATCTGTTTTATGCCGGTGTTTACGGTTGAATCGAAAGATGCGTTTTGCGGATAAATGGAAATAGTAAGAAAGAGAAGTTCAACTATTAGGAATATTTTTTTCAATTCGATATCTTACTTTTTTTTGACGGTTGATTAAAGTATTTTTTTATCGGAAGAAATTCAAATTAAAAAAATAACCCGGGTTGTTTGGTGCCCGGGTTTAATTTATCAAATTAACTTTTCGCTATCTTTTCCAGTAAATAAGTTAACAATTTATCAGAAGAAATTCTTACCTGCTCCATTGAGTCGCGCTCCCTAACGGTAACGGTTTGGTCTGATAAAGTTTGCGTGTCAATCGTTATACAGTAAGGTGTGCCTGCTTCATCCTGGCGCCTGTATCTTCTGCCTACCGCGCCTTTGTCGTCGTAAAACACCTTCATGTTTCTGCGCAAATCGCTTTCGATATTTCTCGCGATTTCAGGCATTCCGTCTTTGTTAACAAGGGGCAGTATGGCCGCTTTAATAGGCGTTAAGCGCGGATGGAACTTAAGCACCGAACGCATTTCTCCGTTTACTTCTTCTTCATAATATGCGTCTACAAAAAAGGCCATAAAAGATCTGCTTGCGCCGGCAGATGTTTCTATGATGAACGGAATGTATTTCTCTTTCGCTTCTTCGTCAAAATACTTTAGCGATTTGCCTGAGAACTCTTCGTGCCGGCTTAAATCAAAATTCGTCCTGTTATGTATTCCTTCTATCTCGCCCCAGCCGAAAGGAAATTCATATTCGATGTCTGTGGCTTCTTTAGCGTAGTGGGCTAATTTATTTTTCGGATGATCGTGGTACCTTAATTTGTCTTTTGTCATTCCCAACGAAACAAACCATTGAAGTCTTTCCTGTTTCCAGTATTCGTACCATTTGCTGTCATCAACGGGTTTTACAAAGAACTGCATTTCCATCTGTTCAAATTCTCTTGTTCTAAAAAGGAAATTCTTTGTGTTGATTTCGTTTCTGAACGCCTTGCCTATCTGTGCGATGCCGAAAGGAAGTTTTTGCCTTGCGGCGCTTTGAACATTTAGAAAGTTTACGAAAATACCCTGCGCAGTTTCGGGGCGAAGGTACACAACAGAGCCAGAATCTTCTACCGGGCCTACAAAAGTTTTAAACATCAAATTGAATTGTCTGGCGGAGGTAAAAGTATTTTTATTTCCGCACTGCGGACAATTTATTTCTTCAAGCATTACCTTGCTTAAATCCGGGTTTTCAAGTATACCGCTGAACAGGTCTTCCGAAGCTTCTGAAACGGCCTGGAATTTTTGAAGAAGATCATTGTTGCCATTTAATTTTTCTTTAAATGTTTCAAGTGCTTTTTCTTTTTTCTTTTCATTTATCATATCGCCAAGCACATCAACTCTAAACCTTGCTTTGCATTGTTTACAGTCAACCATCGGGTCTGTAAAGTTAGCAACATGGCCGGAAGCTTCCCAAACTTTAGGGTGCATAAGAATTGAAGCGTCTAAGCCTTCAACATTTTCCCTATAAGTCATAAACTTCCACCATTCTTCTTTTATATTTTTAAGAAGTTCAACGCCCAGTGGGCCGTAATCCCAGCAGCCGTTTAACCCGCCGTATATTTCGCTAGATTGAAAAACAAATCCTCTTCGCTTTGCGAGCGATACGATTTTTTCCACAACATCGTTCTGGTTATTCTTCTTCTTTTCGATTGTAGTATCCTCCGAAATTATCGTTCAAAAATGAGTACAAATATAGTAAAAAAGATGTAATATTTAAGTGGAGCAGCAGGGAAAAGTATTTCTCTTTAGTCCGGTAGCCGCACCATTTATTTTGTGAAAAATATTTTGAATCAGGTTGTAAAAAATTAAACATGGAAGTCGTTCAAGCCTGACCCGCGAAGTTTATTTGTCCCTCTTTCCGACTTAAATACGGTGCCTTTCCGTTCATTTGGATGCCTTCTCATCTATTTGAAACTGTCTGCCATTTTAAGCAAAGAGAAAAGGAGATATCCGTTAAGTTTTACCGGAAAATCTTTTAAATAATTATACTGTTTACGGATAGTATTTTACTTGGATTTTTTGAAATAGGTAATTGCTCATGTATTTTTGAAGAAATATTTAACCGGACTTTTCTGAATGTAAACGGACATATTATGACGTCAAAAAAAATATTCTACTTTCCTTTAACACGAATCATCATTGGTATATTGGTGGTTGGCTGTGTTGTTGTAGCAGGTCAGTTTTGCAGCCAATCGCTGCTTGAAAAAATTCAGATTGATAAGGATTATAAAGATGTAATAATCGGTGTTACGATAGCGGTTATGGCTTTTGCCAGTTATGTTACACTTTTCCGTTTTTATGAAAAAAGACAAATTGCGGAACTGAAATTTACCGGGTTCGGAAAAAACGCCGGCATAGGTTTTTTATCGGGTTTTGTTTTACAGTCGTTAGTGATATTAATTATTTTTATCGGAGGAGGATATTCAATAATAAGAGTTAACCCGGTTTCATTTATTTTACCTGGGTTTGCTATTGCTCTTTCTTCGGCAATATTTGAGGAAATTTTATTCAGGGGAATCATATTCCGGCTGACGGAAGAAAAATTGGGAAGCACA
>DAIERC010000339.1 GCA_027347125.1 Ignavibacteriales bacterium | reverse complement strand
CTCGGTGTGCACGAATTTGCGCTTGCTTTTACGGCGTGGCGATTGGGGGACGATACGGCAAAAAGCCAGGGGCGGCTAACATTAAACCCTTTTAAACATGCCGACCTTATCGGCACCTACATAATGCCAATCGCGTCTTTTGCTTCCGGCTTCGCTTTAATCGGATGGGCAAAACCGGTTCCGGTTAACAGGGCCAAGTTTAACAATCAGTTTAAAGATGATGCCGTTGTTTCTTTTGCAGGCCCGTTTTCAAACTTCCTGCTGGCGCTTTTTTTCTTTTTATTATTAATAATAACTCTTCACTCTGGTATGGCCGACCGGCGCGCTTTGGTAAATTTATTTTGGTACGGCGTGTTCTTTAATATTTTCCTTTTTGCATTTAACTTATTGCCGATTCCCCCGCTGGATGGATCGCATATTTTGTTTGATCTGTTTCCCAACAAATTTACCGCGGCAATTTTAAATTTGGGCTTTTACGGATCAATTTTATTAATGGTCTTTATATACAGCCCTTTATGGGGCTATTTTATGAATTTCGTTAACTTAATATTAAATTTGTTTATTAAAACCGCCGGTCTTTAAATGTTTAGAAAAGTTTTTACCGCAGCTTTTATTCTGTTTATATTTTTAACCGGTTGTTCGGGGAAAAAAACAGATAACAACGCGGTGAAAAGCGAACCTGCCGAAATTCTACCGCGGCTAAAACGGCTGGCTGTTGTTGGCATGGCAAACGAAAAGGCGGGGCTTTACGAATATACTTTTCGTGACAAAAAGATTTCACCCTTTTGGTTAAATCCCGATGAAGGCGTAGTTGAACTTTCATATTCAAAAGATATGAAAACAGCTTTTATATTAACAGCAAAAGACTACGGCAGAAGCGGCACCTTTCCGTATATTGATGACGCAAAAATTTATATGTTAAGTGGAGACTCTAACAAAGTAAGTTTTATTGAATCTGTGGGAAATGGCATACAGGTATTTATGTTGTGGAATACCGATAATACATTTAAAATTATTTTAAATTCCTTCGATCAGACAATACCGAATTATGTAAATCAGCATACGCAGATTTTCAATACGTTTGGTAAAATTCTTTTTGATGAAGTTAAAACATATGATATTACCAAGAACGGGTATCCGAAACCGGCCGATGTGAGAAATAATTTTAAATCACCGGATGGGGTTTACTCATTGGCTATATCTGCCCCGGCTGATAGCTCTATCTATTTATTGTCGCGCAGTTCAAAGAAAAAAATTTTACTTGTAAAAACCGGTAAAAAACTTAACCAAGCAGAGTGGTCGCCAGACGGTAAGTTCTTGATTTTTTCCTTAATAAATATTTTACCTGAAAATAAAACGCAGTACGAAAAGTTGCCAGATACTCCGTCGCTTTTTGTATATTCTATAAAAGAGAAAAAAATATTAACGAGTTTTAGCGGCAGCGGCTTTAACGATTTTTATGTGGTAAATAATTTTTTAATTTATGATAACTATTTCGAAGCGAATTCTTCAATAAAAATTATAAATTATAAAACGCTTAAATCGTACGATCGTATCGTCATAAAAGGCGGATGCGGCCTAAGAAATATTCCTCAAATTCCCGATTATGGAGCTCAGTGAAAACATATATTAGAATAATAAGTTTTGTAAAACCTTACTGGAAACATCTTGCCGTATCAATAATTTGTACAATTTTATATGCGGTGCTTAACGGTTTATCCGTTTACCTTACTATTCCGCTTCTTGATACATTATTCCAGGAAGCACCCCAACAAGAAGTTGTAAACCAGCCGTCATCAATAAGCACCGCAAAAAATCTTCTACCGGATTGGATTGTAAATATAGAAAAAGATGTGGTTGATACATTTAACCATTTTGTTTTCAGCGGCGATAAAATTGACGCCCTCTTAAAAATTTGCGTCCTGGTAATTGTCGCTTTCTTTTTAAAAAATGTTTTCGGCTACCTACAAGCTTATTTTCTTTCATACGTGGAACAGGGCACCATGAAAGATTTAAGGGACAAAGCGTACAGCCATCTTCACGAACTCCCGATGGGTTATTTTAAGCAGGAACGGGTTGGTAATTTAATATCGCGTATAGTAAACGATGTAAACGTGGTACAAAACAGCATCTCCGCTGCGTTTCTGAATTTAATAAGAGAGCCGTTAACAATATTGGTTTTTATCGGTATAGCGCTAAGCATAAGCTGGCAATTAACGCTGTTGGCATTTGTGGTTCTTCCCTTTTCTATGGGCATTATTGCGTGGATAGGTTTAAAACTGCGCAAGCACAGTACCGAGATACAGGCAAAGATGGCTGATATTACAAGTATAATTCAAGAAACTATTTCCGGCGTTAAGATTGTTAAAGCCTTCGGAATGGAAGAATATGAAAACAAAAAATTCGTTCGTGAAACCCGTAATTTTTTTAGGATGATGCTGCGCATTGTAAGAATAAGAAATGCGTCATCTCCTATTACTGAATTTTTAAGTGTCATTGTTGGCGCAGTAATTATTTATTACGGCGGGGTGCTCGTATTGCAGCATCATACTTTAAAGGCAAGCGAATTTCTCGGTTTCCTTTTTGCAATATTCCAGTTGATGCCGCCGATAAAAGAACTGAGCACGGTAAATAATAGAATCCAGGAATCAAGTGCGGCAGGCGATAGAATATTTGAAATAATAGATACCAAACCCGCTATCGAAGATTCAAAAGATGCGGTTGAAGTTAATGAGTTCAACAAAACAATTTCGTTTGAGCAGATCGGTTTTCATTATGAGGATTCGGATGAACTCGTATTAAAAGATATTAATTTTGAAGTAAAGAAGGGACAGATTATTGCGCTCGTAGGCCCGTCCGGCGGCGGTAAATCTACTCTTGTTGATTTAATCCCCCGTTTTTATGATCCTACCGAAGGTAGAATTTTAATCGACGGCCTAGATTCTAAAAACATAAAAATTAATAATCTTCGTGCATTGATGGGCATCGTAACCCAGGAAACGTTTTTATTTAATGAATCTATTAAGAACAATATTGCCTACGGTCTGGGCAATTATCCGATGGAGAAAATTATAGAAGCGGCCAAAGCTGCCAACGCGCATAACTTTATTATGGAAATGACGAACGGATACGAGTCGGTTATTGGTGAAAGAGGTCTTAAACTTTCAGGCGGACAACGACAAAGAATTTCAATTGCGCGGGCTATTCTAAAAAATCCGCCTGTTATGATTTTTGATGAAGCTACTTCCGCGCTGGATAATGAGTCGGAACAGTTAGTGCAGGAAGCGATAGAACGAATGATGATAAACAGAACCACTTTTGTTATTGCACATAGATTAAGTACAATAAGAAACGCATCAAGAATACTTGTGCTGGATCGCGGTTCTATTATTCAAGCTGGAACACACGATGAATTGATTCTTGACCTGAACGGTTTGTATAGAAAATTTTATGAAATGCAATTTAGAGATTAGGCCTGGGCGGGCGATAATTTAAAGTTCATAATATTCCCGTGGTAATTTTTTACCCCAATATTCCGTGAAAGAAAGATTAATGATAACATCCAGATTTGATAAGAGAATTTATTTTTATTTGCTTGCCGGTACCACGGCTAGTTTTTTAATCTCGCTTTTCCTGCTGCAATTGTTTGTCGGATTGTTATCAGTGCTATGGTTATTTGAAAAGACCGAAAACAAACGAAAAGCAGTCGACATATTTACTTGGCTTATTTTTACTTTTGGAATAATAAGGATAGCTTCAATAATATTTTCACAATATCCAGGCGTAAGCTCTCAATCTTTTTATAAAGATGCGTTGTTTTATCTCGGCTTTTTTTCAATCAGCTATTATCTAAAAGTAATTGAGTACGAAAAACTTAAAACAATTCTATATTATTTTTCAGCAGCGGCAGTAGTTGTTGCGCTGATCGGACTTGTTTTGTTTAACATCAGTTATGTAGAAAGAGCACAATCTTTTTCTTCCGGGTACAGCACGTTCTCGTCATATTTAATTGCTGCCCTCGGGATAATGATTGCCGTACCGATGCGTGTAAAGACTAAGAATTTAAAAATACTGTGGGCAATTGGTCTTGCCACAGTATTGTCAGGAGTTATTACCTCGCTCGGCCGAACAAATTTGGCTGTTGCCGGTATTCTTATATTGGCCGGAATAGCGTTTAAGAA
>DAIERC010000326.1 GCA_027347125.1 Ignavibacteriales bacterium | reverse complement strand
GCGAGGAGAGCTAACGTACCGGATAAACCGAACAGAAAGCTGATTGTATTAATAGGTTTGATTCTGGGAGCGGGATTCGCGTTCGGTTATGTATTTGTAAAGAATTATTTTGACAACACGGTAAAAACACCGGAAGATATTCAAAATAAAAATATTAACGTGCTGGCGTGGATACCGCAAATTGAAGGGCTGGGCGGAAACGGTTTAAAAGAGTTTGAATTTATAGTGGCGAAAAAACCCGATTCTATTCCCAGCGAGGCATTCAGGGTGCTTAGAACGAGAGTGCAGTTTTCCAAAATAGGCAGCGACGCTTTAAAGACAATACTTATAACTTCATCGGCACCCTCAGAAGGTAAAACGACGGTGTGCGTAAACCTTGCGGGTACATTTGCGCAATCGAATAAAAAAACATTAATAATTGATTGCGATCTGAGAAAGCCGAGAATCCACTCGTTGTTTAAAGAAAAAAGGTCACCAGGATTAATCGATTACCTGTTTGGCCAGGCTCCGCTTGAAGAAATTATTCATCCTACGGAGCTGCAGAATTTAAGTTATATTACATCGGGAACCATACCGCCTAATCCTTCGGAAATGCTGGAGTCGCAGCCGATGAAGAATTTTTTAGCGGAGATGAGAAACCGTTACGATGTGGTTATGCTGGATTCCGCGCCGATAATAGCGGTTACCGACTCGGAGATACTTGCCTCAATGGTAGACGCCTCTATTCTTGTAGTATCGGCTGATTCTACCGAGTTCGAGTTGATGCAGAAATCGGTTGAGTTGATAAGGCATAACAAATCTTCGTTCATAGGTACGGTATTAAATAATTTTGTTTATAAAAGCGGCTACGGTTCTTATTATAAATATTACTACTATTATACATCGCCGGATAACGGGAAAGGGAAACGGCGCTGAGTTTTAAAAACCGTGAGGATGAGAAAGGAAGGCAATTGCTGATTTATGATTTGAGAATGATAATTGTAAATCGACAATATAAAATCCAATGTAAAACTATAGAACTGGTTGCTCATCACAGGGTACTATCAAAGGTTTAGGTTAAGGTTGAGGATAAGATTTTAGGTTGAGGTTAAGGTTTAGTGTAGTTATTGATTATTCAATTGGTAAGTTGCTGAATTGTTAAACTGATTACTGATTAAAGTAAATTTGTTGTCTTGGGATCGTTATTTTAAAGATATTAGCATATAAATAATGATTTATTGGTAATTCTTTCGTTCTTTATTACATTTGACTTGGAAATATTAAAATGTCAGATAAAGAACGCTTAAAGAATATAAAACTTATTGCCTCCGATCTTGACGGGACTTTGTTAAGTAACCGCGGAGAAATTGGCGATGAAACCAAGCAATTGATAAAGAGATTAAAAGAAAAAGGAATCTTATTTACTTTTGCATCGGGAAGAGTGCATTCGGCGCTGTCCGGTTACTCAAAGGAACTGGATATAGATATTCCTCTTATTTCTCTCGACGGGTGTCTTATTAAAAACCATTGTGCCGATAAAGTATTATTTGAAGCCTTCCTTTCAGAAAAATATGTTAGGAAAGCCTTAGCGCTTGCCGATAAATTTCTACTTAACATTGCTCTCTGCCATTCGGAAGCGATTTATTTTACCGAGCATAACTCGGTAATCCCGCAGTTGATGGATAAGTTCGGCGCGAAATACGAGGAAGTGGAGTCGTACCGGGATTATGTAAGCAATACGCTTGAAGTGGTAATAGCCAGCGACAGCAAAGAAAACGTTAAACGTATCCGGAATAAATTCACATTTCCACATGCACGGGGATTAAGCGCATCTTACTTCAAATCTCAAACCCACCGGGGAGTTTATTATCTCGAAATCAGAAAAAAGGGGTGCAGCAAGGGCAGGGCTCTGTTAAAGTTGTTGAAAAATTTGAAATTAAAAACCAATCAGTGCGCAATTATAGGCGACTGGTACAACGACATAAGCCTATTTGAAATAGGCGCGTTAAATGTTACTTTGGCAAACAGCATCCCCGAACTTAAAATGAAAGCGGATATTACTACTAATAAAAGTAACAACGAGGACGGGGTTGCCGAATTTTTGGAAATGGTACTTAAGGCAAAAAATTAGACGAATCTTTACTCAAAGGGGCTACACAAAAACGTAAAATACCTGGTTTGCTTTGAGCTACAAGGGGTAATCTTTTCAGCTTCTTGAATTGTTTTTTTATCCTGAAAAAAAGTAAGTGAGATATAAAAAATATTTATACTCACGACGCTCATTTTAGGGTAATATATTTTTACTTTTCAACTTACCTTAAACTATTCATAAGTGCTTTTAATTATCCATTTCAAAAGAATTATTTATGAAAACTAATTATGGAGCCGTATTTAAAAAGAATCCGCTATTTGATAACTGCCCCAACTGCAACACCGCAAACATGCTTCGCCGTTCTCACGCTAGAAACTTTAAAGAGAGTGTAATAAAAGGCATAACTCCTTTTAAATTATACCGGTGCAAAAACTGCGGCTGGCGCGGGTATATCTCTACTTTTTCATTTAACGCTCGTTCAATAAGATTAATCATTTCATATATAGTGCTTGCTTCGGTAACGGGGCTGGTGGTTTATAAGATATTGCAGAGTTTTGTGAAGTGAGCGGAGAAGAGTAACATGTAGAAATGAGGGGTTGACAGAGGTTAAGTATAGGCTAAGGTATAGGTTAAGGTTAAGAGATGGTATAAGAGCTTAAAGGAAATGCCTGTTTTGAATGATGCAATAACCTTGCAGAAGAAATTTTTATTCTAACAGAAAATTTTCCTAAAAAGATGATTCTGGCCTGACCTCACAATTGAGAAGATCCGCATTAAGTATCTCCGCAAACATTGCCCAAGCCTATGGCAGGAATCATACCCTTGATAAAATTAATTTTTATTATTACTCCCGGGGATCAATCACAGAAACCTAAAACCATATTGAATATGGTAAACGGGTTAGCTATATAAATGAATCTTCCGCAAAAAAAACAGATGAAATCTTAAGCAAGCTGTGAAATGATATAGACAAGATTATTTTATCACTCAAATAATTTTATGCTGATTTTTCCCACTATCCCTTTACCTTCTCCTATACCTTGCCGATTCAATTTTTACCCATAAATTAAAATCCATCCTTTCAAAAAAGAAATTAGAATTATATATTAAACAACCAAAAAAAGGAATGTAAATGAAAGGCATCGTTCTGGCCGGAGGTTCCGGTTCAAGGCTTTATCCGGTTACTAAAGTCTATAGCAAGCAGCTTGCGTTAATTTATGATAAGCCGTTAATTTATTACCCGCTTTCAATTTTGATGCTGGGTGGTATTAAAGAAATATTGATAATCTCTAACGACGAAACAATTCCTCTTTATAAACAGTTATTCGGGGACGGGACTCAAATAGGCCTTTCCATAAGTTATGAAATTCAAAAGGCGCCAAACGGTATTGCCGAAGCTTTTATTATCGGTGAAAAATTTATTGGAAACGACAGTGTAAGTTTGGTGCTGGGGGACAATATCTTTTACGGTAACCTGGGCTTTTTTTATAAAGCGATTAAGAACAATACCAATGCTACAATCTTCGGTTACCAGGTAAATGATCCTGAGCGATATGGTGTTGTTGAATTTGATGGTGATGGAAACGCGTTATCGATTGAAGAAAAACCAAAAGTACCCAAATCCGACTATGCTGTTCCCGGCGTTTATATTTACAATAATGAGGTCGTTGAGATATCAAAAAATTTAAATCCTTCCGCGAGAGGCGAGCTGGAAATAACCGATGTTAATAAAAAATATCTGGAAAGAGGCGTGCTAAAGGTTGAGAAAATCGGCAGAGGAATAGCGTGGCTTGATACAGGTACGCCCGAAGCGCTGTTGCAGGCTGCTAACTTTTTCGGTGTAATAGAGCAGCGGCAGGGTTTGAAAGTTGGCTGCATCGAAGAGATCGCATATAGGATGAAATTTATTTCAAACGAAAAATTTATAGAGCTGGTAAATTCACTACCAAAATGTTCATACAGGGATTATTTAGAAAAAATATTAATTAATCCTTAGTGTTTTCGAGTCTTTATGGCAAAAATAATAAGCCGCAAAGACTCTAAGTCGTAAAATTTCGTGAAGATATGAAAAAGTACTAAAGACTTTTATATGTAGTATTTTAGAAATTAAAATAAGAAATCAATTTAGAGATTAGTTAATTGATTTTTAGTTAGGAGTTGGACGCTTGTCAAAAAAAATATATATAGCTGGTTGCGGCGGAATGCTGGGTGAAGCATTTTATACACAATTTAAAGATTCATATGAGTTAAAATGCACTGATAAAGATGTTAATGAAGAATGGCTTCATTATTTGGACTTTAGAGAATTTGACAGTTATAAGAAAGAGGTTTTTGAATTTAAACCGGATTATCTGTTCCATTTGGGTGCTTATACAGATTTGGAATTTTGTGAGAAAAACCCTGATGATACTTATATAACAAATACTATTTCAGTTGAAAATGCAGTCTATTTGGCTAATGAATTGGAAATCCCATTGTTATATATTAGCACAGCCGGCATATATGATGGGAAAAAACAATTGTATGATGATTGGGATATGCCTAATCCTCTAGGTGTTTATGCCAAATCAAAATATTGGGGAGAAATTTTTGTTCAACAAAATGCAAAGAGATATTTAATTTGTCGTGCCGGATGGATGATGGG
>DAIERC010000323.1 GCA_027347125.1 Ignavibacteriales bacterium | reverse complement strand
GGAAAATTTTAACGGCTATTTCTTCTGCGATGGGACAAAAGATGAAGTTCAATATGGCGGAAGAAATATTTGAAGACATATCAAAAACCATAGCCGCTTTCAAAGGTCTCGATTACGATGTTATCGGAGAACTCGGTGCTCAATCAAAATTAAAAACAGCAGAAAAATCTGTAACCGCTTAAACGGAGAAAAGATAAAATATGGGTATTTGGGCAATAATAATTTTCGCCGCAGTAAAGATGTTAATAGTTTTTACTGTTATGATGCTTACAGTTACTTATCTTGTATATTTTGAAAGAAAGATAAGCGCCTGGGCACAAAACAGAATAGGGCCTAACAGGGTAGGCTGGAAAGGCACTCTTCAACCATTTGCCGATGTTCTTAAGCTTTTACTGAAAGAAGATATTGTTCCGGAACAGGCCAACAAAACAATTCATACACTGGCTCCTATGATGGCATTGTTTGTAGCATTTACAACTTACGCAGTTATCCCGTTCGGGCCGAATGTAACGGTATTCGGGTATACCGTTCCTCTTGTAGTTGCGGATGTAAACATTGGTATACTTTACGTACTTGCTTTAACGTCTTTAGGTGTATACGCAATTACTTTTGCCGGCTGGTCATCCGGAAGCAAGTATTCTTTACTGGGCGGCGTAAGGTCTTCCGCGCAGATGATTTCATATGAAATATCGATGGGCTTTTCGGTTGCGGGTGTTCTTCTTTTAGCTGAGTCGTTAAGGCCTGAAGCAATTGTAAATGCTCAATCTGGATGGATGTGGAACGCCGTACTTCAACCGATAGGATTTATTACATTCCTGGTTTCCTCATTTGCAGAAACAAACAGGCTGCCGTTCGATCTTCCCGAAGCCGAGCCTGAACTTGTCGGTGGTTTCCATACGGAATACAGCAGTATGAAATTTGCCGGCTTCTTTATGGCCGAATACGCAAACATGATTGTTACCAGCACTTTAATTGTTACACTTTATTTAGGCGGCTGGCAATTCCCGTACCTTGAAACATTCGGGTTACCTCAAGCCTGGTTTGTAGTTATTTCGATACTGGCGTTTATGGCTAAAGTTGCGGTGTTGCTATTTTTCTTTATTTGGGTAAGATGGAGCCTGCCTCGCTTTAGATATGATCAACTGATGAATCTGGGATGGAAAGTAATGTTCCCATTATCATTGATAAATTTAATTTGGGTGGCGGTTTTAGTTATGGTATTTAAAATCTAAATAGAATAAGTGTGAACAATTTTCTTGAGTATGAACTTGAACCCGCAAATTTTTTACGACGTATTTGGGTATATTTTAAGTGAAGGTTAAGCAAGTCAAGTTCGTCTTTAAGTTTAAGGGTAAGAAAAAGAATAAGAGAAAATAAAAGTTCAGGGGCAAAACAAACTGAATAAAAACATACGGAGTTTAGATGGCTGTTAAGAAAAGAGAAAAAGATTTAACGTTTTGGGAAAAGATGTACATACCCGAAATCGTAAAAGGCTTATCTCTAACTATGAAAAATATGTTTAAGCCTAAATTTACGATGGAATACCCTGAAGTTAAGTTTATTCCTCCTGCATCTTACAGAGGCAGGCCGGTTTTGGTTCAAGAAGAAAACGGCGAGGAAAGATGTGTAGCCTGCGGGCTATGTTCGCGCGTTTGCCCTGCATTGGCAATTGAGGTTCAGGCGGCGGAAACCGATAGAGAAAAATAAAGATATCCGGAGAGATTTGAAATTAACATGATACGATGCATCTTCTGCGGATTCTGCGAGGAAGTATGCCCTGAAGAAGCAATTGTAATGAGTAAAGATTATGAACTCGCCTTCAGTAATAGGGAAGACGCAATCTACGGGAAGGACAAACTTCTAACTCCCGTAAGTCAGCTTCAAGACAGGATAGAGTTTCTTAGAAACTATAAATAATTTTTGAAGATTTGACTATTAGTTCCTAATATTGGAACGCTATGCTTAAAACTATCGGTATAATACTGGCGGTGTATTGTTTTGCGTTTGGAGCTGCTAAAAACGCACCGGACGGTTATAAGCTTTCTTATCCCAAGTTTGTACCTGCATTTTCCACGTTCGATATTTCCTTTATCACTTCGAACAATTTTCATGATGCCGAGAAGCTGGAAATTTATATCATCCCGGATTCGAAAGTAAGCCTAAATAAAATTGAGTTGAGGTCGCTTTATAAAAACAAGAACCTAAACTTTGTGCCGGTATCTTTACCGGACGCGCCCAGCCAGGCATATAAAGCAACTATTCCATTATTCGATACTGCAATTGCGCCCGGCATTTTCTTTCAGGTTTTGTTAGGGTTTAAATCTGAGTCAGCCTCTTCTTCAGTAATTAAACTGATGGGAATTTATAAAACCGGTGATAAGATTATCGGTAAAATAAATTCCGGTGCTGGAAATGGTTTCGATAATAAATATATAACGGTCAACCTGAATTTTTATAAACCTCAAAAAAACGCTGGTAACTCTCTCTGGTTTACTCGTAATTCTCAATTAAAAATTTCTTTGCAGCAAACTAATTCCCAAAACTTACTCACTGAATTTTGGATTAAAGCGTCCGGTAACCAGACAAAATTTTTAGAATTAAAAAACACAGAACGCCATGATTTTTCTTATTCTTTTTCTACCAATCCTTTCCAGATGCTAATTGTAAAAAGAGACGGCAGGTTGATAGACAATCTTAACCCGGTTTTCATAAGTAAAAAAGATTGGTACCATGTTTCAATTATTCTATCCTTTATTAAAAACTCCGCCGATTTTTATTGCAACGGTTTGTTCCTTGGTAAAACGCAGCTTCCTCCGTTTACCAA
>DAIERC010000322.1 GCA_027347125.1 Ignavibacteriales bacterium | reverse complement strand
ACAAATAACATGCCAACAACGGTCTTGTTTTGTCCGGTAAGTGCGGTAATAGTTTCAGTTAAGTTACCGCCGTTAATAATTTTCGGATTGTCTTTAAAATCCTCAATCCAGCTTTTTGAATCATCAAAATCAGAAATAACTTTACGTAATTGCGGCCAATAGCCTGATTTTTGAAGTTGGTTGAAGTTATAATACATTACGGAGCGGCTGTTATAAGGAAGTACGGAAATCAATTTCCACTGATTCCCGGAAATTTCATCTGTTTTTATTTTTTCATTACTACATCCCGTAAATAAAATAGTTGTTATTAGTAAAAAATAAACGGCTCTGCGCATAACTCAAAAGTCTTTCTTTCTAAAAACTGAGATCGCTATTCCCATAGTTAACACTAAGAAAATTAAAGAGATCCAGATGGGCTGGTAGCTATCTACGGCATTGCCAAGCGCAAGGTTTCTGGTAATTGTTCCCGATACTTCGGAGGTTTGCGGTATAATGTAATAAAATATTTTTACCACCGACTTAACAACCGTGCTTGAGGTAAACATATCGATATTATTGTTGGCAAGATGAAGTACCGGGCTTAGAATAAGATAAATAAGATAAGCAACCATCATTCCGAATGTTGAGCCTTTTGTTATTACGCTTATTAATACTATTAGTGAATACAATATTGCGAAGGTAAACGTTACCAGAAGTATCGTCCATAAAAATGATAAATTCCAGAAAGAAAATTTAATTGAAATTATCAGCCACACGCCAAGCACAAGAAAAGCAATATTCAAAAGAACAACCAGTAATCCGCCGAAAAATTTACCCAATAAAAGCTGGTCTCTTGAAACAGGTTTTGAAAGAAGAATATCGATGTTCCCTTTCTCCAGCATAATCGGGATAAAACTTGCGCTTGCAAAAATAGAAAGCAAAATGCATAAGCCTGTTAACGGAGAAATAATTAACAGCTCCAGCTGACTTACGATTTGTTCCATTGGTAAATTAAGCTTCGCGTTTTTCATTCCCGCAACAATATCTATCGATGTGTTGCTGCCAAAAATAACAAGCATAAAAATTAAAACAAGTGCAGATATGATTAGAAAAGAAATAAATACTTTTCTTGCCATAGCTTCTCTTAAAGTATACCACGTCATTATCCAGATGTTATTCACTGCTTGTTCTCCTTTTCGGCTTCGTTGATTAATGAGATAAACATATCTTCAAGAGTATCTTTCTGCTGAACAAGTTCACGTATAGTTAAGCCTTTCGCCCTAAGCTCATCTACAATTTTATCCAGGTCGTTGCTGTTTGTTATTTTTAAGGAATAATACCCGTCGTTGGTTTTGGCAAGAGAATATTTTTCCATTAATTCGGGCGATAACAAATACTCATTTCCGCTTTCGAATCTTATTTTATATTCCTCTTTCCTCGCGGTAAGTTCTTTAACGTTTCCTTCCTTTAATAATTTCCCTTTATTCAAAATACCCACCCGATCTGTAATAAGCTCAACTTCGGATAAAATATGACTGTTAAGAAAAATTGTTTTCCCCTGATGTTTCAGGTCGATAAGTAAATCCCTAATCTCTTTCCTGCCGATAGGATCAACGCCGTCGGTAGGCTCATCAAGAAAAATTAATTCGGGATCGTTAAGCATGGCTTGTGCTAGCCCCAAACGCTGCATCATGCCTTTTGAATAATTTTTAACCTTGGTCTTCTTCCATTCTTCAAGTTTAACAATCTTAAGTAGTTCGTCAATCCTGGTCTTAAGATTATCTCCGGTCATGCCGCTTAAACTTCCGAAGAAATGAAGCACCTGGCCGCCGGTAAGATAAGCCGGGTATTTATGGTTCTCAGGCAGGTAGCCGATTTTACTTTTTACTTTGAAGTTTGATATATCCTCGCCTAAAATTTTTGCGCTGCCTGCAGTGGGAAAAGTTATGCCGAGCAGCAATTTTATAAGCGTTGTTTTGCCGGCTCCGTTCGGGCCCAGCAGGCCAAATATCATTCCCTTCGGAATTTGAAGCGTAAAATTATTTAAAGCGCTTACCGTTTTCTTTCCGAAGGAAGACGTATATGTCTTTGCCAGGCCGGTAGTTTCTATTGCGTTAAAATCCATAGACAAGCTTTTCCTTAGTAATTTTTATTTTGTAAATATAACTAAAAATAGCAGGAAATGGGGAAACATTTTGATGAATGGTTAAGCGGTTATAAGTAAGCTGGAAGCATTATAAGTTGTTTGATTCACCGCAAGCAACCTCGTTATTAATGCTTAATCATATTTTTTGTATCTTTTAAATGTTTATTGAAAAAATTCCAGGTTCTAAAACTTATCCGGTAAATTAATGAATCTTAGCAACGCTTTAAAAAAATATTTCGGTTATAATTCTTTCAGGCAAAATCAACAGGAAATAATTGAAGAGATAATAAAAAAGAAGAATGTTCTTGCCGTACTTCCAACCGGCGCGGGCAAATCTTTATGTTACCAGCTCCCCGCGCTAATCTCTGAAAATTTTTCAATTGTTATTTCACCTTTAATCGCTTTGATGAAAGACCAGGTTGACTCACTTAATAAGAACGGTGAAGTAGCCGCGTTTATAAATAGTACAATGAGTTTTTCCGAGGCTGAAAATGTTCTTCAAAATATTGCATACGGGAAATTTAAACTGCTTTACGTCGCGCCGGAGCGGCTTGAAGCTTCTTTTTTTGCAGAAAGAATAAAGACGTTAAAACCGTCTTACCTTTTTGTTGACGAAGCCCATTGCATAAGCGAATGTGGACATAATTTCAGGCCGAGCTACAGAAAGCTAAAAGAGTTCATAGATTTCATTTCGATAAAAAACGTATCTGCTTTTACCGCAACAGCAACACCGGAAGTTGTTCACGACATTGTTGAGCAGCTGGGCCTTAAAGAACCGAAAATATTTGTAAAAGGTTTTGAGCGCGATAATCTTGAATTAAATGTAATTCTTACCCGGCGTAAAAAAGAAAAATGTTTTGAACTTATTTCGCGCCATAAAACTCCCGCAATAATTTACACTGCCTCCCGCAAAAAAGCCGAGGAAGTTTCTGAATTTTTGAACATGAACAGAATTAACTGTTCTTATTACCATGCTGGCCTTGCGGCGGAAATTCGAAGAAAAATTCATGAAGACTTTATAAACGATAAAGTGCCGGTAATTGCGGCTACCAACGCCTTCGGAATGGGAATTGACAAAAAAGATATACGGCTTGTAATTCATTACAATACTCCCGGATCAATTGAAAATTATTATCAGGAAATCGGCCGTGCCGGCAGAGACGGCGAAACTTCCTATGTGTATTTACTTCATGAAGATTCCGATATAAATATTCAAAATTTCTTTTTAACAAATTCGCACCCTGATAAACAATTAATCCAGACGGTTTACGATGCAATTTGCGACTATGGCAAAGTAGCCGAAGGCAACACGCCGGAAAAAGAAATCCCCATCAACATAGATTATATTTCGGCTTACGCAAAAAAAGAAATCAGCAGGGGAATGTTATACGCTGTTCTAAACATTCTTGAAGGCGGCAATTATGTAAAGCAGATTTCAGAATTCGAAAAGAAGGTTTCGATCAGGATAAACTTGGAGAAAAACCGTTTAAAGGAATTTATTAAGAATACTACAAATGAATCCATAAAAGAAATCCTTCTTTTACTTTTAAGGGAATTCGGAAGTGAAATATTTATAAACAAAGTTAATATATCTATTGCACAGATCGGCCAGGCGCTCGGCTATCTTGAATCGGAAGCAGAAGAAACTCTTACCATACTAGATAACCTTGGCATCATAATTTTCAGCAATCCCCTATCAAAGGAAAATGTTTTTCTTACCTCACCAAGGGTAAATTCGGGAAGATTAAATCTTGACTATTTTAAAATTAATAAAAGTTACCTTTACCAGCAGAAAAAAATAGACGAGATGATTAACTACGTCTATTCGGATGATTGCAGGTTCAAATTTATACTTAAATATTTCGGCGAGGATGTAAGAGAATATAAATGCGGCAGATGCGATAACTGCGCCAACCCGGAAAAACTGCCCGAAAGCACTTCGGAATATTTGAAGGAAATTATTATCCGTACTTTAACCGAGCTTACCGACCCTGTTACGGAGTTTGTTTTGTATTCCATTTTAAGAGGTACAAAGAGCGCTGATAAATTTTCCAGGCTCGATACATTTTCCAGCTGTAAAAACTACGGCAAAGATGAAATAAAAACCGCTCTTCATAATTTGATTGCGGAAAATCTTATTGAAAAACCGGAAGGTAAAAACAAACATATAATTTTAACCGCCGCTGGCAACGATTATATTGAAGAGAAAGGATTAAAGAAACAGAAAGAACCGGAGGCAATTAATTACGAGGAAAATCTGGAAATTTTTTATCTACTTAACGAAGTAAGAATAAGGGCGTCAAAAAGATTTTTACAGGCAGGCTATTTAATCTGTCCCGATGAAATATTAAAAGATGTAGCGAATAAAAGACCGAAATATAAAAATGAACTGCTAAACATCCCGGGATTTAACATAAGGATGTTTAATAAAATAGGCCAGGAACTACTTGAAGTAATATCGGAATTTGAAAAGAACAACGTTGTTGAAGTAAAGACTAAAGAAGAGAAAAGAGAGATGCCGCAGAATATTAAGGAAACGTACAACCTGCTTAAAGATGGTTATTCGTTAAAAGACATAGCTTCATTAAGAAAGCTTACCGAAGCGGTAATATCCATGCAGATAGAAACTATTATTGAATACACACCCGGCATTGAGATAAAGCATTTATTTGCCGAAGGCAAGCTGGAAGAAATTAACAAAGCAATAAGCGAAGGGTATTCTGATTTGAAAGAGTTGAAAGAAAAGATAAAAGATGAAGTAAGTTTTCCTCTTTTAAGAATTGCCGCGGCAAAATTTAAGCACCGCTCTTTTTCTTAAGCTTACCAATGTATTCAATTACCTTATTGAAAAATGTTTGCCACTCTTTAGGATTTTGGTTGTAGTACGAAACCGTTTCTTTATATTCAGAATCGGTTACATTGTAACGTTTCAATACTTCTTCTTTTAAAGTGTTGTTGTTTTTAACCGCGGCATTCGTGGTATCCTGCGCGATAATCAAATCGGCATAAATCTTTACAAATTTATCTTGATCAATTATTTTTTTATTTGAACACCCGCTTGCAGCAAATATTACCGCAAAAAGCAACGGAAAGAATATCGAAGTAAAGTAAAAAAACTCGTATTTGTTTAATTTCAAATTCGGTCTATTCGATTGGTTGTTAAAGATAATTCCTCTTTTAAGAAAATATTAAGCCCTGTTTTTGACGGGGCTTAATTTTATTTCATCTTTTTACTGGCCTCGAACAAAATTCTCTTTTCACGCTCGCTAAGATTCTGGTAGCCCGACTTGCTTATCTTATCGAGAATCGCGTCTATCTCGGTTTGGTCGACATCTTTAAAATCATTCTCATCTTTTATTTCATAATAATTAGCGTCTTCAACATTTTTAGCCTGGTGCCTGTTAAAAACATTCGCCGAGTTTTTAAGTGAATCGAACATGCTGTTGCCGGAATTTCCGCCGGAAGATCCTTTAAATATATTTCCGAAACTAAAGTTAGATTTTCTGTCAAGCATAATATAAACGAATCCTGCAAGTGCACCGCCAAGATGAGCAAGATGCGCAACATCGCTTCCTACATCCGGTATAGAGAAGAACTCAATTAACACGAATAAAGCAATAAAATATTTCGCTTTAACAGGGATGAAAAAATAGAGGTAGATATACCTGTTCGGGAACATCATTCCAAACGCTACAAGCACACCAAAAATTGCACCGGACGCGCCAATAGTAGGAGCTAAAGTTTCATTAAACAATGGCGGAAGAACCAACTGGAAAATACCAGCAACAATTCCGCACATCAGGTAAAAAATTAAAAACTTTTTTGAGCCCCATAAGTTTTCAATTTCCATTCCGAACATCCACAGCGCGAACATATTGAGAGCTATATGCATAAACCCGCCGTGCATAAATTGATATGAAATCAACTGCCACGGATAAAAGCTCCAGTGTGTAAGTCCGGTACCTGTATTTAAGGTTAAACCGCTAAGTGGAATTAAAGCAAAGTATTTTGTAATAACATCTGCAAAAGTTAAACCGGTACCTGTGCTAACCTGCTGCCCCAGCATCTGGATTACAAACACAACGCCATTAATAATCATAAGATTTTTAATTACCGGGGGAAAATAACTAAATCCGCCAAATCCCGAAGGTCTATAATAATCGCTCACTAAACACCTTAATTTTTATTTATAAATACACAAAACATAAAAACGATTCCATCATTTACCGGTTTAGATGATTAATATTCAAAAAGGTTTTAAGCTTCGCTTAACGCCGCAACGCCCGGCAAAATTTTTCCTTCAAGAAATTCTAGCGAGGCACCGCCGCCGGTTGAAACATGAGAAACTTTGTCGTCCAAACCGGCTTTACTTATTGCAGCAGCAGAGTCTCCGCCGCCGATAATTGTAATTGCGCCTTTTTCGGTAGCCTCAACCAAAGTTTTGGCAATTGCAAAAGTACCTTTTGCAAAATTATCCATTTCAAAAACGCCCATGGGGCCGTTCCAAATGATGGTTTTGGATTTTAACAGTTCTTCACTAAATAACTTAACAGTTTTAGGGCCTATATCCAACCCCATTTTGTCTGCTGGAATGTTATCAATGCTTACGGCCACAGATGGAGAATCGTTGTTAAATTCCGAAGCAACTACAACATCAACGGGCATCAAAAATTTTACCTTTGAGCTCTTAGCCTTTTCAATGAGTTCTTTTGCAAGCCCAATTTTTTCTTCTTCAAGCAAAGAATTTCCTATTTCTTTACCTTGAGCTTTGTAAAAAGTGTAAGCCATTCCGCCGCCAATAATCATAGTATCAACCTTATCGAACAAATTCATAATAACATCAATCTTACCGGAAATTTTTGCGCCGCCAAGTATTGCGCAATATGGTCTTACAGGATTAGAGATTGCACCGCCCAGATAATCCAGTTCTTTCTGCATTAAATAGCCTGCGGCATTTTGGGAAATATATTTTGTTACACCTTCCGTAGACGCATGAGCACGGTGCGCGCTGCCAAACGCGTCATTAACATAAACATCGCCGAGCTCGGCTAATTGTTTTGCAAATTCAGGAACATTTTTTTCTTCTTCTTCATGAAATCTTAAATTTTCAAGAAGAATAACGTCGCCGTTTTTCATTGCGTTAACAATTTTTTTAGTTTCATCGCCAACACAATCGGGCGCCAGTTTTACGGCTTTACCTAAAAGCTCGCCGAGCCTTTTTGCGGCCGGGCTTAAACTGTATTTAGGATTTACTTTACCTTTTGGCCTGCCCAGGTGGCTCATTAAAATTGCTTTACCGCCGTCGGAAATAATTTTTTTAATTGTCGGTAATGATGCCGCGATTCTTCTGTCATCGGTTATGTTAAGGTTTTCGTCAAGAGGTACGTTAAAATCCACGCGTACCAAAACTTTTTTACCTTTTAATTCAAGCTGGTCAATTGAAAGTTTTTTCATTTGTTTCCGCCTTCGTTTTCTTCTTTTCAAAAATACATAGTTATAAAGGGCCAGGTAAATAAAACAAAGACGAAGCAGATGCTTCGTCTTTGAAGGTTAATGCTAAATATTATTTAGCAATTTTCATTAACAAATCAACAACCCTGTTTGAATAACCCCATTCGTTATCATACCAGGATACTATTTTAAAAAATCTCTTTTCATCTTTAAAGTTATTTTGAAGAGTAGCAAGAGAATCATAAATAGAGGAACGGTCGTCGTGAATAAAGTCTGTTGAAACAACTTCTTCATCACTGTAACCTAAAATGCCTTTTAAGTATGTTTGCGAAGCTTTCTTCATTAAAGCGTCAATTTCTGCGATTGAAGTATCCTTTACTGAGCGGAAAGTTAAATCAACAACGGATACGTCGGCAGTAGGGACTCTGAACGACATACCGGTTAATTTACCTTTTACAACCGGTAATACTTCGCCTACTGCTTTTGCTGCGCCCGTACTTGAAGGAATAATATTTATTGCCGCCGCTCTTCCGCCCCTCCAATCTTTCTTTGAAGGGCCGTCAACTGTTTTTTGCGTTGCGGTGTATGAGTGAATTGTTGTCATCAAACCGGTTTCAATTCCTATTCCTTCTTTTAGAAGTACGTGAACAACAGGTGCCAAGCAGTTAGTTGTACATGAAGCGTTTGATACGATATTATGTTTTGCGGCATCGTATTCATTATCATTTACGCCGAGTACAATTGTTTTAACATCACCTTTAGCAGGTGCCGAAATAATTACCTTTTTGGCGCCGGCTTCAAGATGACCTTTTGCTTTTTCGGATTCAGTAAATAATCCGGTTGATTCAATTACATAATCAACGCCTAAGGCTTTCCACGGGAGTTGTGATGGTTCTTTTGTAGCCTGAACACATTTAATCTTATTTCCGTTAACGATTAATATATCGTCATGTTCTAAGCTCGGATCGCTTTTTGCAGTTCCGAGTTCCGCTTTAAGTTTTCCATGAATCGAATCGTATTTTAATTGATAAGCAAAATATTTTG
>DAIERC010000315.1 GCA_027347125.1 Ignavibacteriales bacterium | reverse complement strand
TGACGACCGACGTTCCGTCCTTAAATTGAATTTTAACATCCAGCGGAAATTCATATGGATTAAATTTCTTCTGTATTTGTTCCAGATCTAACCGGAGAGAATAAGCACCGTTATTCTCAGCTGACTTCCAATAATAATTAAGCTTAATAATCCCGGAACCTTTGTAAATCCATTGATCAAAGAAGTATTTCAAATTCTTACCGGAAACCTTTTCGCATTCATCTTCAAAGTCCTGAGTCGATGCGTTTTTATATTTGTACTTCTGGTAATAGCTTCGCAGAATATCAAAAAAGACCGAATCGCCGACTTCCCTGCGCAACATGTGAAGAACCCAAGCGCCTTTATTGTATACCGTACTGCCGAACATATCAAATGGATTATAAACCGTTCCGGGAAAATCATCCTGGAACTTGCTCATCATATTTGACTGCAGCGCGCCGGGACCGCCGAGATGCTCGGCATACAAAGCCTCACAGTACGAAGCGAAACCTTCGTTAAGCCAGATATCTTTCCATGTTTTTAATCCAACCGCATCACCGAACCATTGATGCGCCAATTCGTGAGCGTAAATATCGTTAAAAAATTGTTTACCGCCTACAAAGTTTGAGCCTACGCCGGTTAATGTTTGAGTTTCCATTGCTCCCATCTGCCATAAAAATTCCGCAACGCCGTACTTTTCTTTAATAAAAGGGTACTCGCCGAATTTTTTAGCAAAGAAGTCTATCATAGCCGTGTTTTCTTTAAAATCTATTTTTGCCTCATCAGCCTGGTTGGGGAATGCGTAATACTCAACAGCCATAGTGTCGGCCTTGTTCTGCGAAATATATTTATCCGAAAAGTTAACATAGTTTGATGAGTAAAGACAAATTAAATATGTTGAAGTTGGATACACGGTTTTCCAATAATAAGTTCTTCTGTTCCCGTTTGTAGTAACGCTGATTAATTTGCCGTTCGAGGCGGATACCTCGGAAGAATCGTTTGTAATTTTTATATCGTAAGTCGCTTTATCATCGGGGCGGTCGTCGCACGGGAACCAGGTAGAAGCGTAAGTAGGTTCGCTTAAATTGTAGACGCATGAACGGCCGTTAATCTCGCCGAACACAAATGAAGAAAAGCCCAATCTTTTGGGAGTTCCTTCGTAAACCACCCTTACCGTAAAAGTGTCTATGTTGGTATTGTTCAAAGGAATTGATAACGTAGTCCCTTTTTCAGAATAGCCGCTGGAAGAACCGTTAAGAGTTAACATGGTTATTTTCATGTTATCGTAAAAATTAAGATCAATCTGTTTTAGGCCGGCATCATTTACAACTCCTTTAATTGTAACGTCTCCTTTTAGTATTTTATCTTTTGCGTTCAGATCAAAGTTAAGGTTGTAATGCAGCACATCAATTTTATACTGGCTTGCGGTAATATAAGAGTCATCTGTATTTTCAAATAAAAGCCACCGGTTGCTTTGATGAGATAATTGTTTTAATCCGTGTCTGGTAATACCGGAATAAAAGAACACTCCGCCTGCCAAAAAAAAAGAAAGGAAGAAGATAGGAACAAATATTTTAATATACTTTACCATTTTACGCCTGGCACCAGTAGGTTTACAGTGGTTATAAAAATAAGGGATTAAGAATTACAAAAACAATATTGATTTATTTGTTAATATTTTTTTAGTTACAAAGTGTTATTGTAAAATTAACAATTTCTTTGATTGCCAAACAAATGATATTTAGATATATTGAAATTAAATTTCCGGAGGGATTATGATGTTTCCAGGCTCATCCATATTAAGACAAACTATATCTGTTATACTTGCCGGCGGACAGGGAGAACGGCTTTATCCTTTAACAGCATACAGAAGTAAGCCTTCCGTACCTTTCGGCGGAAAATACAGAATAATAGATTTTGCTTTATCCAATTGCCTGAACTCCGGCTTAAGAAGAATTTACGCGCTTACTCAATATAAATCCGATTCGCTTAATCAACATTTATTGGAAGCATGGAGTATTTTCAATCCGGAGCTTGGAGAATTCATTTATAATGTTCCGCCTCAAAGAAAATTAAACAACGATTGGTATCTTGGTACAGCTAACGCTATGTACCAGAATTTAAATTTATTCTCATCGGAGAAAAGTGTTAACTGGGTTCTTGTTTTAGGGGGCGACCATATTTATAAAATGGATTATTTAAAGATGATACAGTATCATATAGATATGAAAGCCGATTTGTCTATGGCGTGCATAGAAGTACCCAAAGAGGAAGCCAGCCGTTTCGGTATCGTTAGCGTGGACGAGAAATATTCTATCACTTCATTTATCGAAAAGCCTTCCAACCCGCCCGAAATACCGGACAAACCCGGTTACTGTTTTGTGAATATGGGCATTTATGTTTTTAACGCATCCAGTTTGCGCGAGGTTTTTGCCGAAATGGAATCGCAAAAAATTAAAACTCACGATTTCGGAAAAGATATACTTCCCTACATGGTTAAATCAAGCAGAACCGTTTGCGCCTATAAATTTTTCGACGAAAACAAAAAGACAAAACCTTACTGGAAAGACATCGGCACAATTGACAGCTATTATGACGCAAGCATGGATTTAATTGCCGTTACTCCCGAGTTTAACTTTTACGACCAGAACTGGCCGATGCGTACATATCAATACCAGTTCCCGCCGGCCAAAACCGTATCGCACGAAGGTGAAAGAGTCGGGCGTACTTTAAACTCTCTCATTTGCGACGGCACAATCGTTTCCGGCGGACTTGTAGAAAGATCGCTGCTGGGCCCGAACGTTAAGGTTAACAGTTATTCATATGTTACCGACTCAATTATAATGAACAACTGCAACATAGGCAGGCACGCAAGAATTAGACGCGCAATTATAGATAAGAATGTTGTGGTGCCCGAAGGATATGAAATAGGCTTTGACCTTGACGGCGATAAAAAGAAATTTACCGTAACCGACAGCGGCATAGTGGTAATAGCAAAGAACCAGGTTTTGCCCTAATAATTTATTTTAACTCAACAGGTTCGATTATTTTTGTCCCGCTTAAATTCATTTTATTATGACGATATTTATTATATTTTCTACCGTTATAATTTAATTGAATTTGCAGTTTTATATGAATCCAAACCTGGAAACAAAATTAAAAAACCTGCCGGACAAACCGGGCGTTTATCAATTTATAAACGATAAAAGTAAGGTTATTTACGTAGGCAAAGCCATCAATTTAAAGAGCCGCGTAAGAAGTTATTTTCACAACGGTGTTATCTCACCCAAGACGCTTGCGCTCGTAAGCAAAATTACCGACCTTGAACTGATTGTAACCGATAACGAAATTGAAGCGCTGGTTCTTGAAAATAACCTTATAAAACAATTTAAGCCCAGGTATAACGTAAACCTTAAAGACGATAAATCATACCCGTACATAAAAGTAACCAGGGAACCTTACCCAAGAGTTTACCCCACCAGACGAGTTTTGCGCGATGGCTCAAAATATTTTGGACCATACACCGATGTAAAAAATATGAAATCATCGTTAAGAATGATAAACCAGATATTCAGGATTAGAAGCTGCAAGTTAAATATAGATCGGGACAGCATCGATAAGAAAAAATTTAAAGTTTGTCTGGATTATCATATAAAAAAATGCGACGGCCCGTGCGAAGGTTTAATTACAGAGATTGCATACAACGAAATGGTTAACGAAGTAGTTAACCTGTTAAAAGGAAGAACCGACGACCTCATAAAAGAACTGAATATAAAGATGCAAAAAGAGGTGGCCGAACTTGAATTTGAAAAAGCCGCCGAACTGAGAGATAAAATAAATCAGCTTGAAGCAATATCATCAAAACAAAAAGTTGTAAGCGATGATTTCCAGGATAGGGATATTATCTCAATTGCTTACGAGGGAAAAGATTCCGCGTGTTCCATATTTAACATCCGCACGGGAAAAATAGTAGGCAAACGCCAGCTGCGTTTAAGCATTGAAGACGGCGAGGAAATAGCTAATATTTATTCCGCGGCAATAAAATTTTATTACAACGAGTTTGTGGAAATACCTTCCGAAATTATTATGGAAACCTGGCCGTCGGACGCAGAAGCTTTAAGCGGATGGCTTTCTCAAAAAGCTGAGAAAAAAGTTAAGCTTATAATTCCAAAACGCGGCGATCTTAACTCGCTGGTTAAAATGTGCAAAGAAAACGCCGTGTTGCAGTTGAAAGAAATTCAGCTTCAAAAAATGAAAAAGGAAGGCCAGGTTCCGTATGCCTTATCCGCTCTTCAACGTGATTTAAGATTAAGTGTTCTGCCGAGAAAAATAGAATGCTTTGATATTTCAAACCTGCAGGGAACCGATACCGTAGCCAGCATGGTAGTTTTTGAAGACGGCAAACCGAAAAAAAGCCTTTACCGGAAATTTATAATAAAAGAAGTGGAAGGCCCGGACGATTTTTCTAGTATGCGCGAGGTAATAAGAAGACGTTACTCAAAACTGCTGGAAGAAAATGCTCCGCTACCCGAGTTAATAATGGTTGACGGCGGTAAAGGGCAGCTTTCCAGCGCTGTAGAAATACTTGATAATTTGGGAATCAGAAAGTATAATATAATCGGGCTTGCCAAAAGATTGGAAGAAGTATTTTTCCCTGGAAATTCCGAATCCGAATCAATTCCCAAAACTTCTTCCGGTTTGAAATTGCTTCAACAAGTAAGAGACGAAGCGCATCGTTTTGCAATAACGTTTCATAGAAACAGGAGAAGCAAAAGGACAATTAAGTCGGAGCTTACCGATATAAAAGGAATAGGCAAATCGACGGCTCAAAAATTATTGACGGAACTTGGAAGCGTTAACGGAATTAAAGATGCCGGCAATGAAAAGATAACATCGATAATCGGGAAACAAAAAGCCGAAATTCTCAAAAATTATTTTGAACAGAAAAAGGCTGAAGATAATCAACAGTAGATTATTTAGGCTCTTATTTATCGAACTTGAAAAGCGATAAAAATATTTTTTGTGCCAGGTAGCAAAGCCCTAATTTTACCGGCGGTAATTTAGAATCTAAAAGTTTCAGTAAATATTTGTATTTTTCGTCATCCTTTTACCAATATTAAATATGAAAAATATATTCATAACAATTTTTAGCACTGCCGTTATTTTAGCATCAGGCTGCGGCTTATTTAATAACAACAAAGAAGCTTCCATGCCGGCTAATTCGGGCGATATTAAAACTATGGTTTTAAAGGCGATTAACGGCGACAAAACAAGCAACAACCTTCTTTCAAATTTAATTGATCTTCAATTGCCTGTTTTAAATGACTATAACAAAATTACGGTTGACAGCGCGCGTACGTTTGGCGGAAAGAAATTTTATTTTATCGTGCTTACATTTCCCAACCCGGTTTACAACCGCTTTGCAATTTATGATACCACGCTGCGGGCTTATTTAATAGACAAATCGTTAAACGGTAATGTCAGCTTCGGAACAGAAGAATTGAACAACAAGAGATTGTTTGAGCTTACGGAAAATTTTATTTCGAAAGATGTATTGGAACTGCAAAGAATTTCGTTGTATCAAATTTTTGATACAACGGCTAATCTTGTTTTTAGAACGTACGCAAAGCTAAAGACGCCCACTAATGTATTTACACAAACTCTTTCCGAAATATCGGAAGATAGAATAAAAACATTATTGGGAAGTTCAAAAAAATCTATTATACAAAACAAAGCGGATGTTTTTGTATATAACCCGGCCCAGAAAAAATATGTTAGCCAAGATTCGGTATTCGACAACTTTGTAAAAGCGCAGGTAATTGGTTTTAAATATAAAACCGAACTTCCCGCAATTACCGATGAAAAATCGGCTCTTGCTTCCACGGGAATAAACTCTATTCCGGATACGATTAAAACCACTTCCAATACAAGAGACTCGCAGGGTTTTACATTAACATTAACCGGCAACTGGAACACACTTAGAAATTTTATGATAGATGATCTGCTGAATAAAAAATTCCAGGGCACGAGATATATTAACGAAGTAATAGGTGCAAGCATATCCGTAATTATGATTCCTTCCGGAGATTCGGCCGAAATTTACACGGACTATAAACTGCCAAATGTAAAAGAAGGAAAATACAGGGTGAGATATTCAGATAAGATACTATTGAGAAAAGATTTTTTGCAATACTTCGAATATTCTTGCGGAACAAAAAAATACATGGTAATACTTAGAGCTTCAAAATATACTTATGATGAATACAAAACCATTTACGAAAATATTATTAATTCATTTACAATCGATTGCTGATGTACAAACTACTTTTATTTTTACATAAAACCAATCAAGACGAAATCTTGCTTCACTTTAACGATTTTACAAAAAAATATCTTGCCGATTTAACCGGCGAAGAAATTAAAGTTGCCGATGTCGAGAGCAATTTACTTCTGGATAAAAAATACAGCAAATTTTGTGAAGTAACTGTTGACTCTAAAGAAACCTGGGACAGGATGATGAATTCCAAAGAAGGAAAAACTCTTAATAAAGATTTAATGGATTTTCATCAACATATTACAATAATTTTTGTAGATTACAACAATTAATATTTTACTTCGACCTTCAGAAGCCGAAGTCTGTTTAACTAATTCGATATCAAATAAACTACCACCATTATAAAATGAATATATATTTAATACGGCACGGAGATGCTGAAAAAGCTTCAATCGGTAAAAAAGATTTTGACCGTGAATTAACTTCTTCTGGAATTGTAAAAATTAAAAACGCGGCCGGAAACTGGGGCAGCTTAATTCCATCGTTTGATTATATTATTTCATCGCCGCTTAAACGGGCACTTCAAAC
>DAIERC010000311.1 GCA_027347125.1 Ignavibacteriales bacterium | reverse complement strand
ATTTGAATAGAGATAAACAAGCAGATCGGTACACGATAGCGAAGCGCCAATAAAGCATCCGCCGTCGGTTGCCATTTTAATAATATGTTCTCTTACTTTAAGAGCCATATCATCCAGTTCTTTATTTGATTTTAAAATTTTTTTCATTCTAAACCTCTAAAACTATTCATGTTTGTTCCGGTAAAATTGTTTTCAAGCTATGAAGATGATTCGGCCGGTGCCGTTTACTTTGTTGTATCCGCTGTTATTTCCTTTAGACGGGGTTTCAGCTGCATTGGGTACAAAACCGGTTTCCAAAGCAGCATTTCCAATTATGAACTTTTCCGGATTTCCCCAAATATAAGGCGTTGTATGTTCTCTTTCCAGATGAAGTTTAGCGCCTTTCCATGCTGATCTTAACACGTTCATTTTCATTACTTTCACATCATTTCCGTCAGCGTATGCAGCCGGATGGAGATCACTTATGAAACACTTTAATCTTATGATGATCACTAATTTAAAATCGGGATAAACTTTTTCCCGCACCGGCGCCGCATAAATAATGCGGAACACTTTTCTATCAAATATATTATTGAAGTATTACGGCAGTGTTAAACTACAATTATTTTAATGTTAAGTGTGGATTGAAATAGCGGTGAGGGCAAAAAAAAGCCGGTAATTTTACCGGCCTTTTTATAAGAATAATTTTAGAATTCTATTTTCTTCTTGGAGTAATTTACATATTCAACCACTAGTGCGCTCGCAACGAATATGGATGAATAAGTACCGATTATTGTTCCGAAAAAGAGGGTGAACGCGAAAGCTCTTAAAACTTCACCGCCGAATATTAACAGTACCAAAACCGCAAGTAAAACCGTGCTTCCGGTTAGGATTGTACGGCTCATGGTTTTGTTTACGCTAAGATTAATAACTTCTTCTACAGGCATTGTCTTATGAATTTTCATACTTTCTCTTACCCTATCAAAAACAATTACGGTATCATTAACAGAGTATCCGATTAAAGTAAGAAATGCGCCGATTACAGTAAGATCAATTTCCAGGTTTAGTCCAGGTATAATGCCGTATAGTGCCGCGTATAACCCGATGGTTATAAGCGTATCATGAAACAAAGCCACTACCGCGCCGGCAGCAAAAATAAATTTAAAACGAAATGCCAAATAAATTAAAATACCTAGTAGGGAAAGGAAAATGGACAATAAGGCTTGAACCTTTAGTTCATTGCCTACTTTGGGTCCAACATGGTCTTCCTTTAAAATTTTGAACGGATTATCAGGCATTTGTTTTTTCAGATTATCTTTTATCCAATCCGAAATTGAAACACTTACAACCATTCTGTTATTATTTAATTCTTCAGAACCCTTACTGGTTTGAAATCCTTTGGTAAAAAGTTTTTCAACTAATAGGTTTGTTGTATCCGGATTCGGTAAAGCATATGTTACTGTATTTGCGCTTGAGTCAACAATTTGAAAAGGTAAACCGGGATAAATAGATTGTATCTCGTTATTTATATTGCCTACTACCTTAGGAAAAATACTATGGGGGATATTTTGTGCTTCCGATCTAATCAATATACCGGTTTCACCGCCAAAGGTTTTCAATTCCAAATTACCAAGCCCAATATTTTCAACATAATTTCTAACTCGATCAATACTAACCGGTTTTTGAAATTGCATTACGATTTCAGTTCCTCCCTTAAAATCTATACCGAAATGAAAACCACGTATAATTACGCTTATCACTCCTATTAAGAATAAAGACGTAGAAACTGCATAGAAGATTTTTCTTTTACCGAGCCAATCGACATTTAGGTTATGAAATATTTGCATTTATAAACTCGCTCCTTAAAAAAACATATTTTGTTAACCAAGATTTATTTTCATTCCTTTAGCTACCATGTAATCAAACATTACACGTGCAATTACAAGCGCACTGAACAAACTTGCAGCCAAGCCGATCATTAGGGTTAAAGCAAACCCTTGAATTGGCCCCGTGCCGAATTGGTACAAAATAATACCCGTAATGAATGTTGTAATGTTTGAGTCAATAATTGCAGAGTTAGCTTTTGCAAAACCGCTTTCTACCGAGGCCTTGATGGTTTTACCGGTTGCCAATTCTTCTCTTATTCTTTCATATATCAGTACGTTGGCGTCAACCGCCATACCGATAGTTAGTATGATACCGGCAATACCGGGTAAAGTTAACGTTGCTCCAAAACCCGCCAGTACACCAAGGATGAATAAAATTGTAAAGATTAAAGATACAGCCGCAATTTCTCCGGCTCTTCTGTAGTAGATAATCATAAAGAAAGCAACAACAAAGTATCCGATAAGAACAGAACTAAAACCGCTGTTAATCGAATCCTGACCGAGTGACGGTCCAACGGTTCTTTGTTCCATAATATCAACAGGGGCCGGAAGCGCGCCTGCTTTTAATATAATTGCAAGAAGCTGCGCTTCTTTTAAATCTTTGCTTCCTTCAATTTGGGAACGGCCGCCGGTAATTTTTGTTCTGATAACCGGTGCAGAATAAACAACACCGTCAAGAATAATAGCCATTCTCTTATTAACGTTGGCTCCGGTAATCCTTGCCCACTCGGCAGCACCTTCCGAATTCATTTCCATGCTTACTACTGGCGCTGAGGTTTCAGGGCTAATATTTGCTGAAGCGTCTTTAATAACTCCGCCTGTAAGTTCCGGGGTTTTATCTACGCAATAAAGTACATAAATACCTTGTCCGTTTTCAAATCCAACCGGGTTTACAGAAAAGACAAATTGACAATTGTCCGGAATAACACTTTGTACTTCCGGATTTTGAAGCCACGATTTAAGTTTATCTCTGTCATCTGCTTTTACGTATGCATCCGCAGTGCCGCTTCTTTGGTTAAGAATTGCAACCGAAAAGAAAGGATGTTTCTTTGCAAATTCTGCTGCGGACATTTTTTGTGTATCCGCTGAATCTTTTGAAGCCAATGATGTATCTTTTGTAGCAGCGCTTTTACCTTTTGCTAAAGCGGTATCTGTTTTTGTCGAATCGTTTATATGTTCACCGGCAAGCACATCGTCTATTTTTTTCATAACGGAAACTGTAAATTGCGGATCTTTAAGAAGTGAAAACTCAAGCAAAGCGGTGCCCTGCAAAAGTTGTTTAGCTTCTTCTTCGCGGGCTACGCCGGGAAGTTCTACAATTATTCTTCTGGTTCCTTGCCTTTGTATTGTTGGTTCGGATACACCGTATTGGTCAACTCTGTTGCGGATAATTTCTATTGCTCTGGTAACCGCATCATCGGCATTTTTTTTAAGATCGCTAATTATTTTTGCGTCGTCGTCTCTAATGCTGCCAAAGTAACGGCTTAATCTTATTCCTTTAGCCTTTAACTTTCTTGCCATAACGTCAACTACAGATTCATCTGACAAAGCAACTTCTTTTTCCGAAGCAGCCATTACTTGTTTAAAGGTGTCATCCGGCGAATTTGCTAATTTTTCTAAAAGCTTACCGGTATTAACTTCAAGAACTACACGCATACCGCCTTGAAGGTCCAACCCCAGCTTTATGCGCTTTTGAAAGGCTTGTCCAATAGAAGGATCGGCAGCTTTTATACTATCTTCGATAGTTTTCGCTCTATTATCAAGTTGCAGTTTTGTGATTTGCGGGTTGTCCGCTTTTATTTGCTTTATTCTTTGAGATACAATCCGATCAATCTTTTTTTGGAATTGATATGATTGGTAAGTGGGATAAAGTAAATATAAGCTAAGCCCGATGGCCGCAAGAATTAGAATAATTCTGAATCTCAATTCTTTCATGGTGTGTATTTGCTTATAAATGAGTTTTTGAAATTAATTAAAAATCAAAATTACCTTAATAGGTTAAGAAAGTCAATAAAAATAGAAGTCAGGTATTACTAATCTTTTAAGCGGAAATTGAGCGGTGTTAGTTCTAACTGCTGGGATTTTACCGATAGTTCATATTTTTTATAATGATTCTATTATCTTTTTAACGAGACTTTCAAATTTCCCTTTAACCAGGTTTGCAGTTTCAGTTACTTCGGCGTGATTCAATTTTTTATCTGTGATACCCGCCGCATAATTTGTTATGCATGAAATTGCCGCAGTTTGCATACCGAGATAACCAGCGTAAACCGCTTCATGCACGGTAGACATACCAACCGCATCTCCACCGTAACGGCTAATCATCTTTACCTCAGAAGGCGTTTCGTAACTTGGTCCTTTTGTATACCAGTAAACCCCTTCCTTCAAACCGGTTTTTACCTGAAGGGCGGCTTTTCTTATAATATCATTAAAATTTTCCGAAGGGAAATCATAAAGATTATTTTTTCCTTCGAGTGAGGAAACACCCAGCAAGTCTGTTAATTCTTTTTTTATAGAAATTCCGTTGAACGATGAGGTTAACATTAAATCACCCGGAGAAAAGTAAGGATTTATTCCGCCGGCAGCATTGGTTAATAATAATTTACCAGCTCCCAGCTTATGTGAAATAAAAACCGGCAGAATGCATTCGGAAATATGGTATCCTTCATAAAAGTGAATTCTGCCCTGGAATATTAAAAGTTTTTTACCTTTATATTCCGCATGGTGTATCTTTCCTTCATGGCCTGCAATTGTTGATGGCGGGTAGCCTGGAAGAGAAGAAGTGCTAACCGATTTTGCAACATCAACGCCTTTAATAAAATCGCCCAATCCACTCCCCAGAATTAATGCAATATCCGGTTTGAATGAAAAAGCATGGGTTAAATTTTCAATTAAATTTTTGTATTTAAAATTTAGATTTATCATTTGATGGTGTTGCTGCTTGTAAAAATATAAACCCATATTTAAAAAAGAATACCTGCCAAGGTTGCCGTCATCAATGTGGCAATTGAGCCGCCGATAACAGCTTTAATTCCAAGCTTTGCCAGATCAGGTTTTCTTTCGGGCGCCAGCGGGCCAATTCCGCCAATCTGGATTGCGATTGAACTAAAATTAGCAAAACCGCATAAGGCATATGTAGCCATCAAGACAGATTTTTCACTGGTCATTACTTTTGCGGTTATCATTTTGCCTAATTCCAGGTACGCAACAAATTCATTCAAGACTACTTTTGTGCCAATTAAACTGCCGAAGTTTAAGGCATCATGCCACGGCACTCCAATACCGAAAGCAAGGTATTGCAATACCCAGCCTATAACCAGCTGGAAATTAAGCGGATGCCCGTAAGCAGCTTGAAGAGCCGTATTCCAGCCTGTTACGCTTCCCAAACCTTCAAGCATGTAATTTACTAGCGCGATTAAAGCTATAAAAGCTATAAGCATTGCGCCTACGTTTAATGCTAATGTCAAACCGTCGCTTGCTCCGTTAGCCGCAGCTTCAACAACATTCGACGCGTTTTTTTCTACTTTAATTTTTACGGTTCCTTTTGTTTCCGGTTCCTCAACTTCGGGGAATATAATTTTGGAAATTAGCATTGCAGCCGGAGCCGCCATTACGCTTGCACCTAAAAGCTGCGTAGCAAAAAGTTGCTGTGCCTGTACGAGGGGAATATTTAATGTTTGTGCATAAGAATTTCCAAGCAGCTGAATATACGCCGCCATTACACCGCCTGAAATCGTGGCCATGCCGCCAATCATAATAGTTAACAGTTCGCTTTTGGTAGCTCCTTTAATAAATGGTTTTATCATCAAAGGCGCTTCTGTTTGCCCTACAAAAATATTTGCCGTGCATGATAACGATTCGGCCCCGCTTGTTCCCATTACTTTTGCCATTACCCAGGCCATTGCCTGAACAATGCGCTGCATTATCCCGAGATAGTATAGGATAGACATTAAGCTTGCGAAGAAAATTATTGTAGGAAGAACCTGGAACGCAAAGAACATTCCGATGCTTCCTTCATTGCCCGGGCTGAGCGCAAGATTTCCGAAAACAAATTTTGCACCCGCGGTTGTAAAATTTAAAATCAGTACGAAAAGACCACTTACCCAGTTAAAAAAATCTTTCGGCCATCCCAGCGGGAAAAAAAAGGTTTTTAAATAATCTCCTTTAAGTATCAAAATGGCAAAAATAATTTGAAGGGTTAACCCTCCGGCAACAAGTTTCCAGTTAATTGCTTTTTTGTTATTTGATAGAAGGAAGGCAATACCGATTAATAAAGCTAATCCTAGAATCCCTCTTACAAGTGAAAGTATATCCATGAAAATCCTCTAACTTTCTTTTGGAATGTAATGGCATTTTCGGCAACGGGCTTCGTAGATATCGGCCGCGCCTACAACAACCCGTTCTGATGTGGTAGTTTTTCGTTGTGTCTTGTCGGCGGGGTTTCCGCACTCAACACAAATTGCAAGTGTCTTGGTTATATATTCCGCAATTGCTAAAAGCTGAGGCATCGGTTCAAAAGGTATCCCGCGGTAGTCCTGATCTAACCCGGCAACAATTACCCGTTTTCCCTTGTTTGCAAGCGTATTACAAACGTCAACAATATCACTTGTAAAGAACTGCGCTTCGTCTATACCAATTACCTCAGCATCATCTGAATATTTCAATACTTCTTTTATATCATCAATTAATATTGACGGAAGCGATTGTTCGCTGTGTGAAACGATGTCGGAGGTTGAATACCTGGTATCGATTTGGGGTTTAAATATTTTTACATTTTGTTTTGCAATTTTAGCGCGGCGGAGTCTTCTAATTAATTCTTCGGTCTTACCGCTAAACATGCAGCCGGCTATTACTTCGATCCAGCCTGTTTCTTTAGGCATTGAATGAGGGGCTCTTTCAATCATATATTTTTCGGGATTAATTTTACGGATATGTTTTTTAAAAAGGGATAATTCATTTTAAATCTTTGTCTCCGAATGCAAACGGGAGAAGCTGCGATAATTTTAAGACTTTTAATTCCTCTTTTTGATTAATCATTATTACATCTATATCGCCGCATAGATCCATTAAAACTTGCCTGCATGAGCCGCACGGCGAGCAAAAATCCGGCGCGTCGCCGGCAATTGCTATTGCCTTAAAATTTCGTTCACCTTCGGAAAAGGCCTTGAATACGGCTGTTCTCTCGGCGCAAATTGTTAAACTGTAAGAAGAAATTTCAATGTTGCCGCCTAAATATACTTTGCCCTCTTCGGTTAATAATGCGGCGCCCACATGAAAATTGGAATAGGGAGGGTGAGCAATTTTTTTTGCTTCAACTGCTTTTAACGCTAATGTTCTGTTGTCCATATTTCCCGCTAATCATTGAGCCCAAAAATAAATCATTGGTGGTTCAAATCAAAAAAAAGATTTTTACGATTACGTCTTTTTTAAAATGAGGTAAAATGTCGGGTTAAAAAAATTATTCAATATGCCCGGTTTATCGTTTGAAAACCCGAGTAGAAATTTATCAATCCGCAGAATTTTTAGAACCCTAACAAGTTTAAGATGAAAATTACTCCATGCTATTCCTCTATCTCCTTCAAACAATCTTCGAGTCGAATGGCTTGTTTGAAGATAGAAAGAAAATTTACCCTCAAGAAGGTTAAAAAAATCGTTTAAAGAAAGTAGCTGCGCAATATCTGCTCTGTTATATTCATGTTCCCTAAAATTCTTTAGAAAAATTTTTCTTACATGTTCTCTTTTCATAATTGAAACAAACGGCACGCCCCAATGCGGGTCGGCTATAAAATTAAATACTGATAATTTATTCGGCGTGCTTAAGTAAACAATGCCGCCGGGTTTTAGCAGGTTAAAAATATTTTCAATCAATTTTCCCGGCGAAGTTACATGTTCAATAACGTCCTGCAGAATTATCAAATTATAGGAACTATTTTTAAATGGAGTAAAAAGGGCGTTACCTTGAATTAAATTTATTTTTGCACTTTTGTCTTTTTGTCTTTGTAGCCGTTCAAAACTGATGTCGAAACTTATTACAAAATTATTCCTTGAAAGCAGTAATGATGTTCCGCCTTCTCCGGAACCTAGATCCAGTATACTAAGATTTTTGCAAGTAATAAATTTTTCAATTACTGAAAGTACAAAATTTCCCCTCGCTTCCGAAAGTTCTCTTGCGCGTAACCAGCGCTTATAATTAGGATGCGAAGCATCGAGCCATGCGGGTTTTTCTTTAGATGTTATTTCCATACGTCTTTTCTTAAAGCCGCATTTAAGAAATTAATTACTAGGATAATTTCGTAAGTAATTTGCAAAATTATTATTTGCATTATCCCAAAATTGTATCCGAATGTTTTTTGTAAATTTTTTATCAGTATGATATCCGTCAGCAGCTTCAATAAAAATGGGATTAGAAACATCGGTGTAATGAAAGTGAAAACAACTGAACCGAGCATAATCAAATTAGACAAATGCCATAGGCCGAGTATTAATTTTGTCTTTGGCAAATAGTAAAATGAGGTTTTGGTATGCCTGGATCGTTGAGCGAAATATTCTGTTAAGGATTTTTTTGCAGATGAAAACACCATGCTTCCGGCGTTTGTCACCATTCCGATTTTTAGTTTGTTTTTAACAGCCTCCCTGATTAATAAATCGTCGTCGCCGCTTAATGTTTCGATAGTGTTCGAATAACCTTTTATCTTTACAAACGACTCTTTCTTAAAACCGAAATTTCTTGCCGCCGCGGAATAATAAATTCCAGTACCGGCCAACCCGAAACTCAAAATTGAGTTCCTTAAATTTTCGAAACACGAGATTTTATTTGCATAAGAATCATCTGTATAAAAAGGCGCAACGCCGAAAATAAAATCGTACCCCTCTGAAAATTTTTGCGCGGCAAATTGTAACCAATATTCTTCTGGTCTGCAATCGGCATCGGTTATCATGATATAAGAATTTTTTGCATGGCTTATACCGACACTGAGCGCTCCTTTTTTACCCGCCAACGATTTATTTTCTGCTTTCAGCACCCTTAAAACCGGACTATCTTTTGATAAGCTATTCAACATTTCAAAAGTTCTATCGGAGGAATTATCATCAATAAGTATAATTTCCAAATTTTCTTTCGGGTAATTAAGCTGTCTAAGATTTTCAATTAAGCCGGAAACATTTTGTTCTTCATTTTTTATTGAGATAATTAAAGTTACCGGAAGCAAGCTGCTTTTGCCTGTTTTTGAATTTGCTAATTTTTGATTTGATAAAAAGAGCAAGAAAGAAAAATAAACAAAAACAATAAGCAGAATAATTATAAAAGAATAAACAATCATCGTTGGTTTTTCAAATTAAATTTACATTTAATTTCATTCCGTTAATTACTCAAATTCTTCTTCAAGCAGCCATCCTTCGGCAAGGTCGGAATTTATTTCCGAAATAAAACGCGAAGGTTTGGAAAGAGTTATGCCTGCTTCGCGGTCATATATGTTCATCGGGTAAGTTATAAAAAGATTTTGTTTTGCCCGTGTTGAAGCCACGTACATCAGTCTTCGTTCTTCTTCCAAATTCTCAATGTTATCTGCTGAACGGCTTGAAGGGAAAAAACCCTCAACCGCGTGGATTATAAAAACGGAATGCCATTCAAGCCCCTTTGCCGAATGAATGGTGGAAAGTGTTACAAACTCATTCTCTTTATCCTCCGCGCCGATATCCACAACGCTGTCTATAATAGGCTCAATCGCCATGTCCGCAAGCAATGAATCTAATGATCTATAATTCTCGGTTATATTCTGAAAAATATCCAGGTCTTTCTTCCTTTTATTAAAGTCGTCATACTTGTCTTTGAAGAGAGGATAATAATAATCCAAAACCATTTGTGCTTTTTCCGAAGGAAGATTTTTTTCTGTGTGTAGCTTGTATAGAAGCTGAAAAAGTTTTGCAATGGCATCTTTAAATTTAAAAGAAACAACGTTATCCGGATTCGCATTTATTGTTAAGTGCGCGGTTGCAAGCTCGTCAAGAATTTTTTGCGCCGTTTTAGGTCCAACGCCTTCATGTAAAAGAAGCACCCGGTACCAGCTTACAACATCTTTAGGATTAGCCGCAATTCTTAAGAAAGCGAGCGCGTCTTTTATATGTGCGGTTTCTATAAATTTCATCCCGCCGAATTTCTGGAACGGTATGTTCGCTTTGCTTAATTCTATTTCCAGATCGAACGAAAAAAAAGACGATCTGAACAACACGGCGATATCTTTTAAAGCAACCCCTTCTTCCCTGAGGTCTAAAATTTTCTCCACTATAAATTTGGATTGTAAATTTTCGGTTGACGCCGCAACTATTACGGGCAGATCTCCGCCGGTTTTATGCGTAAAAAGATTTTTCGGATATTTTTCAATCGCTTTATCGATAATGTCATTAGTGAAACTTAGTATCGGCTGAACGCTGCGGTAATTTTCTTCGAGCTTGATGATTTTTACATCTTTAAAGAGATTGGGAAATTCCATAATGTTTTTAAAATTGGCGCCGCGGAAAGAATAGATTGACTGCGAATCATCGCCTACAACCATAATGTTATTGTTCATTCTCGTCAGGCCTTTAACTATTTCGGCCTGCAGTTTATTAGTATCCTGGTACTCATCTACCATCACGAATTTTATTGACGAAAGTAAAGACTTAGCGCCGGGCCCAAAACCCAGTAGAAAGTTTTTCAGGTGCACCAGCAGGTCATCATAATCCAACAGATTATTCTTCTGTTTGTAATTTACAAATACCTTTTTAACGTCTAAGATTTTATCTATGTTATCAATGAAGTGGGGATAATCGGCTTCTATTATTTCTTCAACTGTTCTTTCGGTGTTCACACTTAAGCTGAAGACCTTTGCCAGGGTTTGCTTGTTAGGGAATCTTTTTTCTTTTGTAATAAGACCAGCCTGCGAGCGGATCAAATTAATTACATCCTCGGTATCGCCCTGATCCAGAATTGTGAATGACGAATCAAGCCCGGCGGCTTTTGAGTATTTCCTGAGGGTCATGTTTGCGAAAGAATGAAAAGTTCCGCCGTTTACTTTTGAGCACCTGTTATCCAGTAGAACAGATGCCCTATTCATCATCTCGTTTGCGGCTTTGCGCGTAAATGTTAAAAGCAATATTGATTTCGGATCATAGCCAAGTTCAACAAGGCGGGCAACACGGTAAACCAATGTTCGGGTTTTACCGGTTCCGGCGCCGGCAATAATAAGATAAGCTCCGTCAAGTGCCGAAGCGGCTTCAAGCTGTGCCGGGTTTAATTCATGCTGGTATTTAATTACAAAACGGGATTCGTCTTTTGGTGTAGGCTTGGCAAGCGCTCCCGTGTTATTTAATCTTTTTAACGTGTACTTTTTTTGAATCATCTGCGCAGTGCTTTTGGCTTTCCTATAATTTCGGATACTACAAAATATTCCTTAAATATTTCAGGACTATTTAGTTTTTCTTTCAACTCTGCCAGATAAAGATCTTCTTCCTGCTTCTGATTTAACACCTTTTCAAAATTTTGCGCTTCCTGTTCGATACGCGAATCAATTTGTCTCAATTCTGTTTGAACAACTTTTAAATTTGATTCAATTGTCTCCGGCTTATATGCAGTAGTTCCCGGCCATTTACTGTATTCGTCGGGCGTGGGGAAGTCAATTTTATTTTTGCCCATTCCTGGATAGCCTTCATTTGATGTTTCTTTTCTATCCGGCTGGGATTGATTTTTATTTCCATTCTTGAAAAGATTTTCTATCTCGTCAAGAATTTCATTTTTGTCATCTCCGTCGTCATCTTTAGAAGAGGCTTTGCTGTTGATCTCCAAAGGATTTTCACCATTTCCCTGCCTTTGCGGCATAGTTGGGCCTTGAGTTCCCCTGGGTTTCTTTTTGAATAGGGAACTCAAGAAAATTATAATGATAAATAAATAAAAAAGTATTGTCAGAAATCCGTTATCCATTTTGACCTTTATCTTTAGGCTTCTCAGGCTTCGCTATTGCGTCTCTCATCTGAGTATCGGCTTGAATATTTTTCATGGTATAATAATCCATAACACCCAGGTTGCCCGATCTGAAAGCCTCTGCCATTGCTTTGGGAATTTCAGCTTCGGCTTCAACTACTTTTGCTCTTTGTCTCGAGACTTCCGCAATCATTTCCTGTTCAAGCGCTACTGCGGCGGCTCTTCTTTCCTCGGCTTTAGCGCGCGCAATTTTTAAATCGGCTTCCGCCTGATCGGTCTGAAGTTTAGCGCCGATATTTGTGCCTACATCAACATCCGCTATATCAATTGATAAAATTTCAAATGCGGTGCCTGAATCAAGCCCCTTGGATAAAACGCTTTTCGATATTCTGTCCGGGTTTTCAAGAACATGTTTGTGGCTGTCGCTTGAGCCGATTGTGGAAACAATACCTTCGCCTACTCTTGCCAAAATTGTAGCTTCGCCTGCGCCGCCAACAAGCCGTTCTATATTTGCTCTTACAGTAATTCTGGCTATCGCCTTCAACTGAATACCGTCTTTTGCTACTGCGGCTACCAAAGGAGTTTCTATTACTTTGGGAATTACCGACATTTTTACGGCTTCAAGAACATCTCTGCCTGCAAGATCAATTGCCGCGGCACGCTCAAAAGATAATCCTAAATTTGCTTTGTCGGCAGATACTAAAGCTTGAATTACCTTAACAACGTTTCCGCTTGCCAGGTAATGCGCCTCAAGCTTCGATTGTTCTACCTTAATACCTGCTTTAGTCGCAATAATCATGCTTCTTACAATTATTACAGGCGGTACTTTTCTAAGGCGCATTCCTACAAGGTCTTTGAATATTTTAAGTTTTACGCCGGAAAAATAAGCCGTAACAAAAAGTCCGATCGGTATAAAATAAACGAATATGATTAAGAATAATATTATAGCAACAATAATAATTAAGGATAGGCCGGTTAGCGCTTCCATTTATTTCTCCAATTAAATTTTATACAAATGTAATTAAAAGGCGGGTCAATCTCATTAATAATTGAAAAATTTTATCCTTGTCACAATATCATCCAAAAAGAATACAATGATGGCCTGAATATAGCATTTGTGGTATAGATTATTGATATTTGTAATGGAAGAGGTGATATTAAGTTAGTTGATTGCGGGCAATTCTATTTATATATTACATGTGCAACTATTTATGCCGGAAAGATATTCTGGCGTAAAAAACATGAAAACAAGGAATAAGTTATGGAAGGAAATTTTTCAGATAGATTACAGGACGTAATTAGATTAAGCAGGGAAGAAGCCCTTCGTCTTGGTCATGATTATATAGGTACTGAACATCTATTATTGGGTATTATTCGCGAAGGCCAGGGCGTTGCGGTAAGAATTCTGAGAAATCTCGATTGCGACTTGATGAAGTTAAAAAAAGCTATTGAAGATACCGTTAGAACTTCTGGAGGTACCTTAACAATAGGTAACATACCGTTAACAAAGCAGGCCGAAAAGGTTTTAAAGATTACCCAGATAGAATCGAAAATTTATAAGGCTGATGTAATTGGAACCGAGCATTTGCTTCTTTCGCTTTTACGCGATGAAGATAATATTGCTACTCAAATTCTACATCAGTTTAATGTTACTTACGATGCGGCTCGCTCGGAGTTAAACTCGATGCTAAGCAGTAAAAACCCGAAAGACGCAGGCGCAACAATTCCGCCTCCGGATAAAAAAGTTGAAAGAACAAAAACTCCGGTGCTGGATAACTTTGGCCGCGATCTTACCAAACTTGGCACCGAAGATAAGCTTGATCCGGTGGTCGGCAGAGAAAAAGAAATTGAGCGCGTTGCCCAGGTGCTAAGCCGTCGTAAAAAAAACAACCCGGTTTTAATAGGCGAACCCGGTGTTGGAAAAACAGCCATTGCAGAAGGCCTGGCTTTGCGGATAGTTCAAAAAAAGGTCCCGAGAATTCTTCAGGATAAAAGAGTTGTTACCTTGGACCTTGCCGGATTGGTTGCCGGAACAAAATACCGCGGCCAGTTCGAAGAAAGAATGAAAGCTTTGATGAACGAGCTTGAAAAAGCCAAAGATGTAATTCTTTTTATTGATGAACTTCATACCATTGTAGGTGCGGGCGGTGCTTCTGGTTCGCTAGACGCTTCAAATATGTTTAAGCCGGCACTTGCAAGAGGCGACTTCCAGTGCATCGGCGCCACGACTCTTGATGAGTATAGAAAATATATTGAAACCGACGGCGCTTTAGACAGACGTTTCCAGAAGGTTATGGTTGAACCACCAAGTTATGAAGAAACAATTCAGATACTAAATAACATCAAATTCAAATATGAAGAACATCATCACGTTCGCTATACAAAAGACGCTATAAACTCGGCAGTTAAATTAAGCAACCGTTACATTACCGATAGACATTTGCCCGATAAGGCTATTGATGTTCTTGATGAAGCGGGCTCAAGAGTTCACATGGGTAACTTCGAAGTTCCGCAGGATATTCTAGACCTTGAAGCCGAGATCGAAAAAGTAAGGCTGGAAAAAGCTTCGGTTGTAAAAAAGCAGGATTACGAAGAAGCCGCCAGATTAAGAGATAAAGAACGCAACTTGCAGTCGGATCTTGAAATTGCAAAACGCGAATGGGAAGCAAGAACCAAAGATATAGTTCATGACGTTAATGAAGAAGATATCGCTACCGTTGTTGCAATGATGACGGGAATTCCGGTTAACCGTGTTGCTCAAACCGAATCCGAAAAACTGTTGAACATGGAAGACGCTCTTAAGCAGCATATTGTCGGTCAGGATGAAGCGGTTTCCAAGCTTACAAAAGCAATTCGCAGAACAAGAGCCGGGCTTAAAAATCCGAACAGGCCGATAGGAAGTTTTATTTTCTTGGGTCCGACGGGCGTTGGTAAAACCGAACTTTGTAAAGTTCTTGCAAAATATCTTTTTGATTCGGACAATGCGTTGATACGAATTGATATGAGCGAATACATGGAGAAGTTCTCGCTGTCTAGATTGGTTGGAGCGCCTCCAGGATATGTTGGCTACGAAGAAGGGGGACAACTTACCGAGAAGGTAAGAAGAAGACCTTACTCTGTTGTGTTGTTTGATGAGATTGAAAAAGCTCATCCGGATATTTTCAGCATACTTCTTCAGGTGCTTGACGACGGACAGCTTACAGACAGTCTCGGCAGGAAAGTTGATTTCAAAAATGCAATTATCATAATGACTACTAATGTGGGTGCCAGGGACATCAAAAATATAGGCTCATTCGGCTTTGGCAGCGAAAAGGCGGAAGATAAATATTCCACTTTGAAGAACACTGTTGAAGACGCGATGAAAAAACTTTTTAATCCCGAGTTCTTAAATAGGGTTGACGAAACAATCGTGTTCAGGAATCTGGATAAGGAAGATATCCTGAAAATTATCGATATCGAACTGAGAGATTTATTTAAGAACATGATAGAAAATAAAATGGAAATATCTCTGGATATGACCGCAAAAGATTTCATCGTGGAAAAAGGCTTCGACCAAAAATACGGTGCCCGCCCGTTAAGGCGAGCAATACAAAAATTTGTTGAAGACCCGCTGGCCGAGGAAATACTTAGGGGTACATTCAAAGAAGGCGCTAAGATAATAGCAAAACACTTTGAAAATTCTGAAGAGCTTATTTTTCTTGAAGATGATTCCGGTACTGATACACCGCATGAAGAAAAAGAAAAAAGCGATACAAACGAAGTATAAGGCTAATAATTTCTTATGTGATGGTTAGTCCTTACTATTATAAAAAAAAAGCGTCCCGACTTTCGGGACGCTTTTTTTATAACTAAATTTGCAAAGCGGTTACAAAAAATAAGATAAGGACATGATTATGAATGTGTTGAATAAAAAAGAAATTGAAGAAAAACTTAATACAATTACAGGGTGGGAATTTAAGAACGGCGAGATAGGAAAAGAATTTGAATTGAAAGATTTTAAGTCGGCGCTTCAATTTGTAAACAGCGTTGGCGCGGAAGCCGAAGAGATGGATCATCATCCTGATATTTTCATCCACTCGTGGAATAAAGTTAAGATAACCGTATCTACGCACAGCGCCGGCGGCGTTACCGAAAATGATTTTAAATTGGCAAAAAAAATTGAAGAGATTCTTAAATGAGCGACAGGCTTTCGGTATTGTTTCAATTTTTAGAAAAAGATCCGGAGGACTCGTTTACCATATACGCAATCGCGCTTGAATATGTCTCACAAAAAAAATTTAACGAAGCTTAAAAACGCTTCAAACAGCTTTTGGAATTCGATCCGGGTTATGTAGCCGGTTATATGCAGTTCGCACAATTAAAAGAAATATTAAACGATATTAGCGGCGCAAAAGAATTATACCGCCGGGGAATTAAAATTGCAAAAGAAACTGGCGATAAAAAATCAGCCGCAGAAATGGAGGACTTTTTAGATGAGCTTGAGTGAAATTGAGATATTTCAAATATTTGAAAAGACCGGAGCATTGCTTCAAGGGCATTTCCTTTTAACTTCAGGCCGGCACAGCAACGTATATTTTCAGTGCGCAAAGGTATTGCAATACCCGGAATACACCGAACTGGTTTGCTCCAATATTGTTGAGCATTTTAAATCATACGACATTGATACTGTAATTGCACCTGCAATTGGTGGTATTGTTGTTGGGCAGGAGGTTGCAAGGCAATTAAAGAAACGTTTTATTTTTGCCGAGAGGGAAGACAAAGCGCTTACTTTGAGAAGAGGATTTACGCTAAGCGAAGGTGAAAAGGTTCTTGTTTGTGAAGATGTTGTTACAACCGGCGGCTCCGTATTTGAAGTAATTGATATTGTTAAAAACGCCGGCGCGCAAGTTGCCGGTGTCGGATTTATTGTAGACCGCAGCAACGGGAAAGTTGATTTCGGTTTCCCGCAGTTCAGCACAATGAAGATGGAAGCAGTATCTTTTACTGCCGATGAATGCGAGCTTTGTAAAAAGGGAATTCCTGTTGTTAAACCGGGCTCGAAGAAAATAAAATAATTTTTAATTCACCCGGTGTTAAAATCAAATAGAAAATTTTTTAAAAAAATATGATTGCACAACTGCATGAATTAAAGTTTGATAACCTGTTACCATGCTTGTAAACAGGCGCCGGTGTATCATGCATAAATTCATCCTTTTATCTTGAAGGTTAAAAATTACCGTGAACCAAAGAAGAATATATAAAACTGTAGAAAATATCGCTTCGCAAAAATTCGAAACGGAAACAGATATGCTTGTATCCGTATTGAACCAAATTGTTGAGAACAGCGATATAAATGTTACCGGTGGAAGAATATGGCAGCTGGATCCTTCCAACAGTGATTATTCTTTGCTTTACCAGACAGGGCAGCTTGATCGTATAGACGATGACTTTAGGGTAAATATTAAAGATTATCCTTTGTTTGATTTAATTGCGAAACAACGGTCAGTTCTGGGAAACGAAACAAATAAAACTCTTCGCGAAAAAGGAATATTTAAATATTCCGCTTCCGGTGTCGGTTCCAAAATTAAGGTGAACGGAAAACTTTACTATGAATATTTACTTGCACTAAACAGCGAGAATCTTGATGATGATCTTCTGTTGACGTTAAATATTATAGCGACGGCTTTAACATCACAAATAAAACAAAAACGTTATTCACAACGCGCAACCTCGCTAAAGGCGGAGATGGACAAAGCGCGTGAAATGCAGAAAAGTATTTTGCCGGATCATGAATATTATTTCCAAAATTATACGATCTTCGGCGTTTCGGACCCCGCCGAAATTGTAGGCGGCGATTTTTTTGATTACATCGATATCGGCCCGGATAAAGACAGGATGGGCATAGCAGTTGGAGACGCCGCCAGCAAAGGTATTAGCGCGGCTGCCGAAGCCATGTATATTTCCGGCGCGCTTAGAATGGCGTGTAATTTCGAAATAAATATGGCCCCGTTGATGAAACGGATGAACGAGCTTGTAAACAGAATATTTAAAGATGAAAAATTTGCTTCACTGTTTTACGGTGAATTTTCGGCAGATTTAAGCGGATTGTTCTTATATACGAACGCCGGCCACAATGCCCCGATGTTTTTAAAACAAGGGTCTGATAAAATAATTACTTTGCCGTCAACCGGGCCCGTACTGGGGCCTACTCCAAACGCAAAATTTAATATTGAAAATATTAATTTTGCTAAAGGAGACATACTTCTTATTTACACAGACGGCATAACCGACGCACCAAACGACAAATTTGAAAATTACGGTGAAAAACGATTGGCTTCTCTTCTAACGAAATATAGAAATCTTCCGCCTAAAGAAATCGTTTATACTATTTTGGAAGATGTAATTAAATTTTCCAAGAATGGGCAATATTCTGATGACAAGACGCTTGTGCTGATTAAGAAGGATAATTAGTTGTAAACAGTAATGCAAAAAATATTTCCGGCACCTGCCTTTAGTTCATACAGGCACCGGAAAAAACATCATCTAAAAAAATTAATTAAGATTACCTTTTTCGGCAGCCTTTTTTAATTTATCATTTGCAAAGATTGCAATTTCAACACGTCTGTTTGCCTGTCTACCGTCCGGTGTATCATTGGTTGCAACAGGTTCGCTTTCACCGAGGCCAACAACCGAAAATCTAGACGCGGCAACACCGCGTGTTTCCGTATAATCTGAAACAGCTTTGGCTCTTTTTTCAGATAATTTTTGGTTGTACTCTTCCGAACCGGTATTATCTGTGTAACCGGAAACCAAAATATTTGTATCCGGGTATTTATTTAAGATTGTGGCTAGTTTATCTATATTGGCTTTTGCCTGCGGTTGAAGTACTGACGAGTTAACTGCGAAAAGAATTCCTGAATCGAAAGTTATTTTTATACCTTCTCCGACCCGTTCAACTTTAGCGCCTTGTATATCATTCTGAATTTCTTCAGCCTGCTTGTCCATGTAATTACCAATTAAAGCGCCTGCAGTACCGCCAACAGCAGCGCCTATAATTGCGCCCAAAGCTGTATTGCCTGCAGCATGACCGATTACACCGCCCAGGAGTCCTCCTGCAGCTACTCCAATAGCACCGCCTTTAACTGTGTTGCTGGCGCTGCAGCCGTTCAAGCCGAATGACACGACCAAAAATAATACTAATGAAAAACTTAAAAATCTTTTCATAAGATTCTCCTTTTATATAATTTTTATTTACTCTAAATATAATTTATACTTTTTATTAAATAAGTCATAATATAATTAAGGTTGTTAACCGGTTATTTATTTTATAATCAAATCTGTGTGATTCATATTCCAAAAATTAGTTGATGTATTTTAATTTAATTCGTGAATTAATAATTTTGTATTTTTTCATTAGATTATACTAATAACTGGAATTGGGTATATGTGCAAATCTTAGAAATTTTCCTTATCATTTAGCAGTACAAAAAAAATTATGGTGAATAAAAATGATAAAATCCATAAATCCCGCTACAGGAAAAGAGATAAAATCTTATAACGAGATGAGTGAAGAAGAAATTAAAAAAATATTATTACAGGTAAATGAATCTTTTGTTGATTGGAATAAAACCGGCTTTGACACCAGGAAATTAAAAATGAAAAAAGCCGCCGGCATTTTGAGAAATAAAAAAGAATTTCTTGCCGGAATTATGACGCTCGAAATGGGGAAGCCGATTGAGCAGTCAAAAGCGGAGATAGAAAAATGCGCATGGGTTTGCGATTACTTTGCCGAAAACGCCGAAAAATTTTTAGAAGATGAAATAATAAAATCGGACGCTTCAAAAAGTTATGTAACATATCGCCCTTTAGGAGTAGTGCTTGCCGTTATGCCGTGGAACTTTCCTTTCTGGCAGGTCTTTAGATTTGCTGCGCCAAATTTGATGGCGGGCAATGCCGGAGTTTTGAAGCATTCTTCCAACGTAATGGGCTGTGCTCTGGCAATTGAAGACATATTTAAAGAAGCAGGTTTCCCTGAAAATCTTTTTAGAACCTTGATTGTATCTTCTAAGCATGTAAAAGATATTATTGAAAATAAAAATATTGCCGCGGTAACTTTAACCGGAAGTGTTCCCGCTGGAAAATCGGTTGCATCTGTTGCCGGCGGAGCATTAAAAAAAACAGTAATGGAATTGGGAGGTAGCGATCCGTATTTAATTCTTGATGATGCCGACCTGGACAAGACGGCAGAGATTTGCGTAAAAGCCAGACTTGTAAACAGCGGGCAAAGTTGTATTGCCGCTAAAAGATTTATTGTAGTTGAATCTATCTATAAAAAGTTTGAGGAATTATTCGTTGAAAAAATGAGCCGGGAAAAAATGGGCGATCCTTTTGATGCTTCAAATAATATAGGACCGCAGGCG
>DAIERC010000308.1 GCA_027347125.1 Ignavibacteriales bacterium | reverse complement strand
GAATGCAGGCTACTTGAAGAACAAGAGGATTAAACAACCACGGGAAGAATAAAAATTCTTCCCGGGTTTTTAATTAGTTGTAAAGGGAGTATTTGCCTCGCCGGCAAAATTGGTTGCAAGAAATGTAACATGTTCCTCGTTGCCTAGTAAATCTTTAAGAGTCATTTTTCCGAGTACACTGTCTATTAAGGATTGAATTGTCCTCCATAACGATCTGAGAGAGCAATCTATCGTATGCGTGCAAATCATTTCGGTACCGGAATGGTCGTTACAAAAATCCTCTTCAAATAGTCTCCCGCCAAGAACGGCGAGCACTTCACCAATAATTATTTCTTCTGGAAGCCTGGATAATTTGTAACCACCGGTTTGCCCCCTGGAGCTTTCAATAAAGCCGCCCAGACGCAACGCCCTTAAAATTTTGCCAACGTTTGCGGTGGATAATCCTTCCATCTGGCTAATCTCCGGTATTGTTAAGCCGTTAGGTGATTTCGATTTGCCGATTCTTAAAAGGCACCTTAAACCATATTCTTCTTGTGAACTGAACTTCATTTCGCTTACATATTTCTTTGTTATAAAACTTATTAAAACTTAAAATTCGTTTTTGAAAAAGCACAACTGCAAATTTATTTCCATTCATTCATGCAATCTTGTTTTTATCCTTTAAATAGCGGTATTTTTGAACCGCACGATTTTGCATAAATAACTTTCTCATAATTCTCGGGACTAATTGATGGTCCGGCAGCCGAGCAATGTTCATCAAATACTTCTTGAAGGTTCATAGCAATTTGTTCTGCACCTCTTCCTTCAATTTCGTATCTCGGCATAAAATATATCAGCGTTCCGTTTTTAAATAACGCCATGCTTGGTGAAGAGGGCGGATAAGAATCGCCTATATATTGTCTTATTTTATCAACTGCGTCGCGTTCCTGTCCTGCGAATCCGGTGTATAATTTATCCGGTATTGTTGTATGCTGCAGGGCTAAAGAAACCCCAGGGCGGGCGCTGCCGGCGGCGCATCCGCAAACAGAATTTATTAATATCAAAACAGTTTTGCCTTCGTTTTCATTTACGGCTTTGTCAACATCAGAAGGTGTTAGTAATTCCTCAAAGCCTACTGCAACCAATTCATCACGCATCGGTTGAACTGCATCCTGATCGTACATCGGGGGACGCGAAATAATATTGAACATATCTTTCTCCTATTTTTTATCTTTATACTTAATCTTTCAATAATATAATCTTTTGCATTTAATTTACGAGTTAAAGGTTAAGTTCAAAAAAAATTTTTATTGAACCTGCCTGTCAACTTATAGTCTTGAACTTTTTTAGTACATACCCAATTCTACTTTTGCAACTTCAGACATCATATCCCTGTCCCACGGCGGATTCCATACAAGCTCAATTTTTACATTGTTAACTTCGGGCATTGCTCTAAGTTTCGCTTCAACCTCAGGCGGAAGCGAACCTGCCACCGGGCACGCCGGTGAAGTTAAAGTCATCTTTACATTTACGTCGGCATTGTCATCAATACTTATCTCATAAATTAAACCAAGCTCAAAAATATCCACCGGTATTTCGGGATCGTAACAAGTTTTTAATGTTTGTATAATTTTTTCTTCGAGTTCTTGTTTGTTTACTGTTTCCATCTCGGTAGTTTTCATTTAATTTGATGCATCTTCTGTTGAAATATTTTTTTTGTCTTCGTTCAACGCTGAAACCATTGTATGCCAGGCAAGGCTTGCGCATTTTACTCTTGCCGGGAATTCTCTAACGCCCGCAAACACGGCAAGTTTTCCAAGCTCCTCAATATCCGGTTCATCACCAAGCTTGCCGGTTATTAAATCATGAAATTTATTAAAGAGTATTTCCGCTTCTTTTTTTGTTTTGCCCTTTATTATTGAGCTCATTAAAGAGGCCGAAGCTTTGGAAATAGCGCATCCGGAGCCCTGAAAGCCGATGTCTTTAACTATTCCGTTTTCCAGTTCCAGGTAAATATCTATCCTGTCGCCGCAAAGAGGATTGTATCCTTCAGCCGAATGATTCGCGTGTTCCGGTTTTCTAAAATTTCTGGGGCTCTTGTTATGATCTAGTATTACCTGCTGGTAAAGTTCTCTAAGTTCATTGTCCATTATTTATAGATCTCCGCTTAAGAAAAAACCTCAATAATTTTTTTGAGCCCGTTAAAAAGAATATCTATTTCTTCCCGGCTGTTGTATAAAGCAAATGAAGCGCGTGAAGTTGCCGGTATATTATAGCGCAGCATAACCGGTTGAGTGCAATGATGTCCGGTTCTGATCGCAACTCCCTCAAAATCTAGGAATGTTCCTACGTCGTGTGGATGAATGTTGTCGAAAACAAACGATATAACACTGCTTTTGTTTTCGGCCTGACCTATAATTTTTAATCCCGGTATTTCCATCAAACGTTCGGTTGCGTATTTAAGCAGCTCTGCTTCGTGCGCCGCAATGGCATCTATGCCGATTCCGGAAACATAATCCAGTGCAACGCCAAGCCCTATTGCATCGGCAATGTTTGATGTGCCGGCTTCAAATTTATAAGGAAGTTCGTTATAAGTCGTTTCTTCGAATGTAACTTTCGAGATCATGTCTCCGCCGCCTAGAAAAGGCGGAAGCGATTCAAGTATATTTTGCTTTCCGTAAAGTATGCCTATGCCGGTTGGGCCGTAAATTTTATGGCCGGAGAACGCCAGGAAATCGCAATCGAGTTTTTGAACATCTATTTTCAAATGTTGAATAGCCTGTGCGGCATCTACAAGCACCGGTATGTTATTACGATGCGCGGTTTCAATTATTCTTTCAACCGGATTAATTGTGCCCAGGGAGTTTGAAACATAAACAATGGAAACAAGCTTAGTCTTGCCGGTAATCATCTTTTCAAATTCTTCGAATATTATTTCCCCTTTATCGTTAAGAGGAATAACTTTCAGCTTGATATTTTTCTCGTCTCTTAAAAATTGCCACGGAACAATGTTGGAATGGTGTTCCATCCCGGAGATTATTATCTCATCCCCCTCTTTTAATTTATTCCTTCCGAATGTATTTGCCACCAGGTTGATTGATTCCGTAGTTCCTCTGGTAAAAATAATTTCTTTTTCGGATGCGGCATTAATAAAGTTCTTAACTTTTTTGCGCGAATCTTCAAACGCTTTTGTAGATGCTTCGCTAAGATGGTGTACCGCCCGGTGAATATTCGCATTCATCGAAGAATAATATTCAACCAGCGCGTCAATTACAGCTTGCGGTTTTTGCGTCGTGGCGGCGTTGTCTAAATAGCAGAGAGGTTTTCCGTGAATTAGTTTTTTCAGTATTGGAAAATCTTGCCTTATTTTTTCCAGTTGATAATATGTTACGTTATTTCTGTTTAAATCAGATTTCATAATAAAATTAATTCCTGCTTTTTATTCATGCTGAAAACGGTTTTCCAAAATTGCTTCAAGGTATTTTTTTACCGCTTCCACTTTTATTGTTTTTACAATATCGCTTGCAAAGGCGTGAAGGAGGATGATCTTGCTTTTTTCTTCACCGATACCCCTTGATTTAAGATAAAACAACGCGTCCTCGTCAAGGCGCCCAATAGTAGCCCCGTGAGAACATTTCACATCATCGGCAAAAATTTCAAGCTGCGGCTTTGTATTAACCAGCGCGCCATCGGAAAGAATTATATTGTTGTTTTCCTGGAATGCGTTTGTCTTTTGCGCGTCGGGCCGTACAATTACCTTACCGTTAAAAACACCGCGAGACTTATCGGTTAAAATCCCTTTATAATGTTCATGACTGTTACAGTTCGGCTTAGCGTGATCAATTAAAGTATGTGTATCGAATAATTGATCGCCTGCTAAAATGTATAGACCGTTTAACGTGCTTTCACCGCCGTCGTTATTAAACTTAGCGTTGATGTCGTTTCTTGATATTTCGCTGCCCATAGAAATTGAATGAGAAGTAAAATTGCTGTTTCTTTCCTGGCTAACTTCAATTCTTGAAACATGAAAAGCTTTTTTACTTTCTTCCTGAAGTTTCATATAATCAACCACAGCGTTTTCATCAGTATATATTTCGGTAACGGAATTCGTAAAATAAACATCTTCGTTTAAGGCAGCATAATGCTCTATTATACTTACCTGCGAATTTTTCCCGGCGATGAATAAATTTCTCGGCTGGGATATTATGTTTTCGTTTTCGGAAGAAGATACGAACAAAATATGAATAGGGTCTTCTACAATTTTTCCGTCAGGCACATAAACGAAAGCCCCGTCTTTAGTAAAAGCCGTACTTAGCGCGGTAAAGATTTGTTCTTTATAATCGGCATACTTACCGAAATGTTTGTATAAAATTTCCGAATTATTTTTAAGCTCTGCCTCAATGCTGCCGGCTATTATTCCTTTGGAAAAATTTTTAACATCCGATAGTGCTTCGGAATAGTGTCCGTTAATAAATACCAACAGGCTGCACTTCATGTCGCCGAATAATAATGAAGTTATTTGCTCCCGCTTTAATTTGTATCTGCCAACGGACGGCTTGAAATTATACTTCAATAAAGAGGAAATATTTGTGTACTTCCAGTCCTCATCATGAGTGGTGGGGAAGTTTAGTTCCGAAAATCTTTCGATAGCCTGTTTGCGAAGCGCATGTATGGGGTGATTGCTTTCACCGTTCAAACTGTGCTCGAAAGATTTGAAGTTAGACAAATACCAATTTTTTAAATCCAAAATCTGACTCATTTATTTATAAACTCCGTAAGTCTTAATTTATCCATATTAAAAAATATTAATGCGGATGATAATTATTCAAATTTAAAATTAATGTTCAATTAACTCTTTAGGATCTTTAATCCAGTCGTAACCTTTTTCTTCAAGTTCAAGCGCTAATTCTTTACCGCCAGATTTAACAATCTTGCCGTTATATAAAACATGAACCACATCGGGCACAATATAATCAAGTAGCCGCTGGTAATGGGTTATAACAATTGTAGCTCGCTCTTTTGATTTTAATTTGTTAACGCCGTTAGCAACAATTCTAAGCGCATCAATATCCAGCCCCGAATCGGTTTCATCAAGTATTGCTAATTTGGGCTCTAACACTGCCATCTGGAAAATCTCGTTTCGTTTTTTCTCACCGCCAGAAAATCCTTCGTTAACCGATCTGCTTAATAATGTCTGGTCAAGCTCAACTATTTTCATCCTTTGCTTGATGAGGGTTAAAAACTCCATCGCGTCAAGTTCTTCTTCGCCTCTGTATTTTTTTATTTCATTCAAAGCGGTTTTTAGCAGATTAGTATTGCTTACACCTGGAATTTCAACCGGGTACTGGAATGCAAGAAATATACCTTCCCTGGCACGGTCTTCAGGTGAAAGTTCCAACAAATTTTTTCCGTTGTAAATTACTTCGCCTTTTGTCACCACGTAGCCTTCTTTTCCGGCCAGAACGGAAGCCAGTGTACTTTTACCGCCGCCGTTTGGCCCCATAATAGCGTGCACTTCACCTGCATTTACTTTTAGGTTGATGCCTTTTAGTATTTCTTTATTACCTATATTCGCATGCAAATTTTTAATTTCTAACATTTTATTTCTCAATTTTAATTTTTAATTCCTAATTTTTAATTGTCTTATCCAACGCTTCCTTCAAGACTAACACTCAATAATTTTTGAGCCTCTACCGCAAATTCCATAGGAAGCTCTTTGAATACTTCTTTGCAGTAGCCGTTTACTATCATGCCAATAGCGTCTTCCGTAGAGATGCCGCGCTGGTTAAGGTAGAAAATTTGATCTTCACCAATTTTTGAAGTTGTTGCTTCGTGCTCAACCTGCGCCGAAGAATTATTTATCTCAAGATACGGAAATGTATGAGCGCCGCATTTATCGCCGATTAATAAGGAGTCGCATTGAGAAAAATTTCTGGCGTTCTCGGCATTCCTTCCAACTTTTACCAAACCTCTGTAGCTGTTATTGCTTTTGCCCGCGGAAATACCTTTTGAGATAATCGTGCTTCTGGTATTTTTTCCGATGTGTATCATCTTGGTGCCTGTATCGGCCTGCTGATAATTGTTTGTCATCGCAACAGAATAAAATTCGCCAATTGAATTATCACCTTGCAAAATACAGCTCGGATATTTCCAGGTTATAGCCGAGCCGGTTTCAACCTGCGTCCATGAAATTTTTGAATTAACACCTCTGCACGCCCCACGTTTGGTTACAAAATTATAAATTCCACCTTTACCGTTTTTGTCGCCGGGGTACCAGTTTTGCACGGTTGAATATTTTATCTGCGCGTTGTCAAGTGCAACAAGTTCAACCACTGCCGCGTGAAGCTGATTTTCGTCTCGCATCGGTGCGGTGCAGCCTTCAAGGTAGCTTACGTAAGAGCCTTCGTCGGCAACAATTAATGTTCTCTCAAACTGCCCGGTGTTTGCGGCGTTTATCCTGAAATAAGTTGATAATTCCATGGGGCAGCGAACGCCTTTGGGAATGTACGCAAATGAGCCGTCGCTAAATACAGCCGAGTTGAGCGAAGCGAAATAATTATCGGTATAAGGCACAACGCTTCCCAAATATTTTTTTATAAGTTCGGGATGATTTTTAATAGCTTCGGACATCGAGCAAAAAATTATTCCGAGTTCCGAAAGTTTTTCTTTAAATGTAGTTGCAACCGAAACGCTGTCGAATACGGCGTCAACGGCCACACCGGATAATCTTTTCTGTTCATCAAGAGATATTCCTAACTTTTCGTATGTCTCCAATAATTGAGGATCAACTTCATTCAGGCTGTTAAGCTGCGGTTTTTTCTTTGGCGCCGAGTAGTATGAAATTTCCTGGTAATCAATCGGTTGGTAATGAACATTTGCCCAGTTAGGCTCCTGCATATTTAACCAATGTCTGTATGCCTTAAGCCGCCATTCAAGCATAAATTCCGGTTCATTTTTCTTGGAGGAAAGCTGCCGTATAATATCTTCATTCAATCCTTTGGGAAGACTATCAGCGTCAATTTCACTTACAAAGCCGTATTTATATTCCTTATTGGCTAGTTCTTCTATTTGATTAACTTCTGTGCTGCTCATTATTTTCTCATAATGTAAAAATTTATACTTTGTTTTTTCTTAAACTCAATCTCAACCTCAGCCTTTTCTGCCGACGTGTGAAGGATGAAGTTAAGGAATTAAACTAAATTCACATTCAAACCTACTCTATCTGTACAAAAAAGTCAAGATAAATACTTCTGTTTCTGTTAAAAAAATGAATTTGTGAGGGTGATTACCCTATATTTTTACATTTGTCAGAAAGCGGGATGGTTATGACTTATATTTTTATAAATTCTTTTCTTATTTTAAATGGAAAACATCACCGGAAATTAAGTAACATCTTCTTTTTTCGATAATAAACATTATGCCAAAAACTTTTTTAAAAATGCCGTTAAAAAATATTTCTGTAGAAAAAAAACTTCTAATCGGTTTTTTCTTGTCTGTTGTTGTAACAATAATATTAAGCTATTATTT
>DAIERC010000306.1 GCA_027347125.1 Ignavibacteriales bacterium | reverse complement strand
TTACCATATTGATCAGTAGGATCACCTGCCTGGCCTACAAGCCGAAGTGGGAAATTATTGTTAATGGTTTCCGTAATCCAATAAACGCCCCCCTTTTGAAGGAGGTAAACGCGGTTTGCATCTAACCTACCGCCGGTAGCATTTGTATCACCTACAATTGTGTTATAGAGTGCATTAACCTGTACAGTACCGGAACCCGGGGAAGTTTCCCACGGAACAACTAAAGTATCCGACTGAGCTCTTAACTGCGGCGACCATATCATTATAATAGCTGCCAAGAGCGTCGAAAAAATGAACATGTACTTAAGTTTCATACTAATCCTCCCATAGTTTGTTAGAGTATTATTTTTGTTAATAATTTATTACAGGACATAAATAATTATTTAACTTTTTAGCACAATTTTTGTCTACATAGAAAATTCTACAAACTGTATCGAACACCTAGATCCATAGTAAATCCGTAATACTCAAAATATTGCGGACTATTCAGCGAAACTCCGGTATAGTTTTTATCCGGCCTAGCATTTATATTGTTTAAATTAATAAATACCTCAATATTAGATCTAATTTTTTGTTGAAGCGATAGATCCCATCGTTCATACCCGCCCGTATATGAACTTAGCACTGTTGTCGGATATCCGCCGGAATAACCGATACCTGTAAGCTTATCGGCCTGGAATAGGTAGGATAGCCTTGCGGAAAAACCTTTAAGGTCATATCCGAGAGTAACGTTAACTATGTTAGCGGGCTGATCTGGCATACGTGTTTTAACCTGTCTTGAAGCAAAAGAATACGAAAATGTTTGTCTTGGAGGCCTTCCCGAAACGGTTGTAAGAAGGCTATCATACTGTAAGTACATTTCGGAATATATATGAGTGTAGTTAATATTTAATACAAGCCCTTGCAACACCGAAGGCAGATACCAAAAATGTGTTTGCCATTCCAACTCAAAGCCATAATACTTTGCCGCGTTGGGGTTGTTCATGTAAGAATTAATCTGCGGAGAACCGCTGGCATACCAGGATGCCGGGATATTAAGTTCTGGTGGTGGTTTTAAACCCGGTTGAAGCTTATAGCTGGCATAAAAAATTAAGTTGCTGATTTTTTTGTAAAAACCGCTCGCAGAAAAAAGCCCAATGGCATTGTTAAAAACCGAAATAGCCGCGTCGTAATTTTCCGAACGGGCAGTTTTTAGCTGCGTATTAGCCGCGTTAATTGTAGATTGATCTGCTGATATATTGGTAATGGGAGCGTACTGAATAAAATCAGGATGAGCTAATGTTTCTGTTCTTGCAAGTTTAATTTGAAGCCAATCTGTAGGAGCAGAAATTATATTAACCATTGGCAACCAGAATGAATTATTACGCTCGGTAGTAAGATATATTAAATCCTGAGGAGCGGATTCCTGGTTGCTCACCGTATTCTGCCTATACCTATATCCGTTGTAAACAGTGTGCTCCCCTTCCCAACGCACACCGGGAATAACGGTTACGTATTTAGTAATATTGAATTGGCCCATTATATAACCGGCCTGATAATCTTCAATGCCGCTGTAATCCTGTCCTAAAGAACCAATTGAATATGTAAGCCACTGATTCGTGGTTTTAAGAGCATCTGTAATGTTGTTCATCCTCTGCTGGTTGAGAACAAACCCAAGTTGATAATCTCCTCCTAAAAAATTTGAACGTGTATAATTAGTTAAAAACGGAGTTATAGGTAATCCGCCGTATTTTCTAGTTAACGAGTCAATTCCCCAATTAGGATATGCGGCACCGAGAGCTGTCAGTATGGGATTAGGGCCCGTACTGTTACCGTAATTTAAACCGTTCTCGCCAATCTGGCCTTGATTGTTTGAACGAGATAGCCAGCGGAATTTTGCTCCAGACTTTAAGTATCCGTTTATTTGATCACCAAAACGGAAGGGCAACTGTACATTAACTTGAGCCGAAGATGTATTTTCCATTACCCTAGTGCTGTAAACGTAAACATTGGCTAATTGAGTAATATTAGTATCAATAAATGCCATGGTAGGTATTTGTTGTAAAGGTGTGGTGGTCGTAACCGCGGTAGGGAATGCGCCATTTTCTTGGTCAAACTGCCAGATACGATCGTTGGGAGTATTGCTAAACGAACCGGACTTTGATACCGTTGCATCGTAGCGAATCCAAGTAAAATCCTGATGCATTCCTACAGCGCTTGTAAAAACATTTGTTAAACCACCCGTTTGCTCCAATTGATAGAAGTGACGGTTTGTATTATACGCCGCATTGGGGGTCCACATATCATTGATATTATATAATCCGCTCCAATTAAGCTGATTGAAGAATCCATTTGCAGTAACTTTTCCGTTGGATATTATATAATCTAAAAGAACACTTGCGCCTGCTCTTTTACGATTTACCTGCTCTTCTCTTAATAACAATTCCTGAACTACAATTTGAAAAACACCGCCACTAGTGCCGGCTCCTTTATAACCCGCTTGCAGTTTGTCGGCACTGCGGTCATAATTATCCGTATTTAAATTAACAATTACGCCAAGCCTATCCTCAAAAAAGCGGTTGCTTACGCTGGCGTTAATATTATAATTTTTATAATATTTCTGAAGTTCGTTATAACCACCTTGAGCAGATAAATTGAAGGCAAGGCTGTCGGGAGCTTCTCGCAATCTTAAGTCAACCGTTCCGCCAAGAACATCGGCATCCATATCTGGCGTTATTACTTTTTTCAGTACAATGCCGTCTAACATGTTCGAAGATATTAAGGAAAGATCAACGCTACGATCGGTAGAACCGGTACCCGGAAGTGAAACTCCATTAACAGTTATAAGACTGTATTTAGGATTCAATCCTCGAACCTCTATTTTTGTAGCTTCGCCACCACTTCTTTCAATAGATACGCCGGGTAAACGGCCGATAGACTCTGCTGCGTTTACATCAGGCAGTTCTTTGATACGCGCTTTTGAAACAACATTTTCTATTGTGTTTGAGGAAAGCTGCTGGTTGATGGCAGATAGCTGTCCTTCGGCTTGTGCCGTTACGGTTACTGTTTTACCTTCCAATGTTTTAGGTTCAAGGTAAAAGTTGTGGTCAGATACTTTACCAGCAGAAACAGTAATCTCAACAGTTATAGTGTTATAACCTATGTATGAGATTACTAATGAATATCTGCCGGCAGGAATATTTCTAATTAAATATTTGCCGTCAAGGTCAGATGCCGCTCCCAAACTGGTTCCCTTAACCAGGATATTGGCGCCAACAAGGCTTTCATTGGTATTTTTGTCAAAAACTTTTCCTCTTATAGACGCACTTTCCTGAGCATAAAGTAATTGAGTTAAGAAAAGAAGTGCTAGGGCTAAGATAAAAAATATTCGTTTTTGAAAACGGTAATACAATTTTGGCATACGCTTCTCCTAAATTATAAAGTTATTCTAGTTGGGCACACTAAAAATTAAAATACAATGTATTGATTTCCATCATTGGAAAAAATCAACACTTACGAACGCGAATAAAAATCTTATTTTGCAATATCCAGTTAGCTATAGATACGGAATATTTTATTACCAT
>DAIERC010000305.1 GCA_027347125.1 Ignavibacteriales bacterium | reverse complement strand
GGATCCACATTAATAGAAGGACGCTCAAACACAAATTGCATTCCGCGCGAGTATCCTTCGGCTTTTCCTCCGGAGTGCCCCATCCCATCCACAACCTTAGTCTGAAATTTCAATCCCTCAAAATTTTGATTCTTAATTATATCTGCAAACTTTTGGAACGTATTAACGTCTTCATATCCGCCTACCGCCATATAAACGCGGGCGGAAAGTTTTGAATTATTTTCAGCATAGTCTTTTTCGTACTTATAAATTATTCCGTTGTCCCAGGTTAGAGCCGGACTGGTTAATATATACCGGTTAAACAATTTTGTTTCGGTAAAAAGAGTGTACAAAGTAAAGAGTCCGCCGAAAGAACTGCCCATTAAAGTTTTATCCTCTTTCTTTACCCTGTATTTTGATTCAACAAACGGGATTATCTCGTCTTTAATGCATTTTAAAAAATTCGAAGCGTTACCGTATTGAGCTGAATTGGGGCCCGGTGTTAAGTCCTTCGCTCTCAATGAATCATAATTCGGATTAATTCCTCCCCAGGTAATTCCAACAATAACAGCACCCGGAACGAACCCGTCGTAATATTGTTCGCCGAAAATGCTTTGCACAAGCGGGAAATCCCATTGGGCATCAAGACAATATATTACCGGGAAAGTTTTTGTTGTATCGTTATAAAAACGTGGAAGATTTACATAAAGCTCATAGTCACGTCCCGTAGTTGAAGAATGAAGTTTCAATAATTGTGTTCCCGCTATTTTCACGCTTTGAATGTCAGCGGATGTATTAGCATTTTCTTGTTGAGCAAAAACTGTACTTCCGTAAACAAGAAAAGACAAAAGAATTATGAACATTATACGAATCATAATATCTCCTTTATCTTATTGATATTTTTTAACTGCCTGAATAAACGCCATTATATTTTCCGAACTAACACCCGGAGGCATGCCGCCCCCGCACGATAATATTACTTTTGATTTGTCTTCCAGCGAGTTTAAAAGATTTACGGTTGTTACCGTTACATCATTTATATTTCCGTTGGCAAGAACATCCCTCGGCGGAATATTGCCGAGCAACGTTATATTATTTTTTGTCGCTTGCTTTAATTCGCTTAAGGTAACATCAAAACCCATGTTAAAAAGATTAACACCCATCTCCGGTAAAATAGGCGCGGATACTTTGCACGGCGCATCATTGTGTAAAAATTTTATTGAAACGTCGGCGTTGTACAATTCTTTAAAGTATGGAAGCCCGAATGTTCTAAATTCGGCTTCACCCATAAAACCGATAATATCATCAAGCAGTAAGATACCGTCTATTGAAGGAAAAGTTTCCATCTGCAGTTGAATCCAATTTTTTAAATACACGGTAATCTTTTTGATAAGCGTTTCTGCCTTATCAGGCTGCATCATCATGGTTGTTAAAAATTCGGTTGTGCCCATAAGAAAGCTTGCAATGTTCAAAGGGCCGCGCGCAACCGCAAAGCGAATTTTATGGCCGGCTGCTTCAATCTTAGGCTGCGCTAGTTTTAACCGGTTTAGTACAAACGGCAGAAGCCCGTCTGTTTCAACATTCGGTTCCGGCAGCAAATCTATATCATCGGCAGAAGAAATAATTTTATGTGCGTGCGGAAATTCATTCGGCGGAAAAGTACTTCTTGCCCCGAAGGCCGAAGGCTCGGTACACATACCGAACTCTGACCAAAAGCCCGGCAAGAAAATGACGTCGGGAAAATCATTAATCGCTTTCAGGTTGGCTTTCAGCCATAAATCGTCGTTCGAAAAATAATCGAGTATTTTTATTCCGTACCAGTTAGGCAGCCACGGGCTATCGATAATGAAACCTACCGGTAAAGGTTTTATAACTTCCCCTTTGATTACTTTTTGAAGAATTTCCCATTGTTGATCTGTCATTTATTTTACCCTTAGAAATTAATTAGCTTTAAAAATTTTACTCAATCTTTTACAATTTAAAAAATGTTTTTAGTCGGCAGTTGTTGATGTTAAAGATTTCAATTTTACAGTTTTAATCTTTTTACTTTTTATTATTTCTTTTGTTCCCTCTTATAATGATAACCTGTGAGTACAATCTTTCACGCCGCATCTGTCGCATATATAATCCACGCGCTTAACATCGGCGCCTATGCCTATAATACCGCTGATGGATTTTATCGGAATCATCAAGGCCGAT
>DAIERC010000297.1 GCA_027347125.1 Ignavibacteriales bacterium | reverse complement strand
GTTGTTCTCCATGTTTGCAAGAAGAAGAATACCACGATTAAAACCAGCAGCAATGCTTCAAAAAGGGTTTTAACAACTTCGTTGATCGATACGCTTACAAAACGGGTATTGTCAACCATGGTTGTCCAAGCCACATCCTGCGGAAAATTTTTAGACAGCTCGTTCATTTTTGCTTTAACAAGGTCGGCTGTTTCCAGTGCGTTACTTCCGGGAGTTTGGTAAATAGCCATACCGCTGCCTACTTTGCCGTTTACAAGCGGAGCGCCGCTGTAAGATGAAGAACCCAGTTCAACGCGGGCAATATCTTTTAGCCTGGTAACTGCTCCGTCTTTCGGGTTGGTTGCTATAACTATATTTCCGAACTCTTCGGCAGTTACCAATCTTCCTTTTACATTAACGCTTATCTGGAAAGACTGATCGTGCGGTGAAGGAGGCGCGCCTACCGCACCGGCCGGCGTAAGATTATTCTGCTCAGTTACCGCGTTTATTACATCGGAAGTAGTGATATGAAGATTAGCCATCTTCTGCGGGTCAAGCCAAACACGCATCGCAAAGTCCTGCCCGAACGAACCGACATCTCCAACACCCGGCACGCGCGCCAAAGCATTTTTTATAAACATGCTGGCATAATTATCCAAAAATTTTCTGCCGTGCGTTCCGTGCGGTGAATATATAGCAATTACTTCCAGCATACTGGTTGATGTCTTTTTTACCGAAAGACCTGTTCGTTTTATTTCTTCAGGCAAACCGGGCTGTGCTAAGGAAACACGGTTCTGAACATCCATAGCATCAACATTAACATCGGAACCTAAATTAAAAGTAACGTTTAAAGTAAAGCTTCCGTCGCTTGCGCTTGTTGACTCCAGGTAAAGCATATCGGTTGCCCCGTTAACCTGGTTTTCTACTGGAGTCGCAATCGCGTTTTCAACATCCGACGCGCTTGCGCCGGTATAAGAACCCGAAACATTTACTACCGGCGGGGTAACCTCTGGCAATTGGGCAACCGGCAATACAAATATTGATATTGTTCCGACAATAATTATAAACAACGATATTACGATTGCTGTTATAGGTCTTTCGATAAATATTTTTGAAAACATGTTATCTGCTTTTAATCTTTTTAATATTTTAGTTTGTTTTAGCAGGCCCGTTTGAATAAGGCACCGTATTTACTTTTTCGTTCGGTTTTACTTTTTCTATTCCTTCAACAATAACTTTTTGCCCCGGCTTTAAACCGCTAAGTATAATTTGCATGTTACCCGATGTAAGGCCGGGTTTAATTTCCGTTTCTTTCACAATTCCGTTATCGTTAACCACGTACACATAGTACTCATCCAGCAATTGCTGAACAGCCTGCTGTGGTATGATGATGGATTTTTCACCGTTATTGTTTTGCGTCGATCTTACTACACAGTTCATACCTGATTTCAGAATAGCGCCTGGGTTCGGGAAAGTTAAACGCGCCATAATAGTGCCGGTTGTAGGGTCGACGGTGTTATCTACAAAATCCAGTTTTCCTTTATGTTGATACGCCGATCCGTCGGGAAGTATTAAATTAAAATGCGATAGTTTATCTTTTATATTTTTATCGCTTGCGCCAAGTTTAACATAGTCCCCTTCCGGTATAAAAAAATCGGCCATCATATTTGTGTTATCAACAATAGTAACCAGGGGAGTTTGATTCGCCACAACAAGATCACCCAAGCGAACTTTTGAAACATCTGTTGTTCCGCCGAACGGCGCAACTACGGTTGCATGATCAAGGTCGGTTTTTGCATGGGCAACATTTGCTTCCGCCGAAATTACCGTGGCTTTTGCTACTTCTACCTGTGCGTTGGCGTGATCCAGCTGAATTTTATCTACTGCATTATGGTTCCAAAGATTTTGATATCTCTGTGCATCGGTCTTATCCGTTATCAAATTTGTCTGCGCAATTTTTAATTGTGCAACTGCTTGATCATATATTGCCTGGTAACGGCTTTTATCAATGTTGTAGAGCGGCTGGCCTTTTTTTACGTAGCCTCCTTCGTTAAACAGCAATGCTTCCACCCTGCCGCCTACATCGGATATAAGGTTTGTCTGCTTATTGGCAACCAACGTGGAATGGTATTCCTGCTGCGTGGGCGCGGACGCATATTCGACCGTCGCCACACTTACGGTTGCGGTTCTTCCAAATTGGCCTTGGTTGTTTTTACTTCCGCATGAAGTAAGTAATAATGAAATTGCGAATGCGGTAAATAAAATTAATGGAGTTCTTTTTTGAATCTTTTTCATAACCGGTTTTTTTAAAATGTTTTTAATATTGAATTCGACCCAGACTTTTATCCAGATCAACTTTGTTAATCAGCGCCTGGTACAGCGCGTTTATATAATCGTCCTGTGCCTGAAGCAATGTTGTTTCTGCGTTTAATACTTCTATTAAAGGCTGCACGCCGTTATCATACTGGTATTTAAGATTATCATAATTAAGCTTTGCAAGCTTTATGTTTTCTTCCTGTGTTTTAAGATTGTCCATATCGTTTTGATATTGTGAGTAATCTTTGTTGTACTCAAGCTCAATATTGTTCTTCAAATCAGCCAGGTTGTTATTTGAAATTTCCACGTTCATTTTGGCAGCCTGGTCCTGATAAATCCTTTTTAAGCCGGTGAATATGGGAATTGATAATTGCAGCCCTACGTTAGATGTAGGATAGTACGTTTTGTTGAACATCTCGTTAAATGTATTCCCGTAAAATGGCGCTTCGTAGGTGTAGAATGCCGATAATGTCGGAAGATAGCTTCGTATTACGTTGGTCTGTAGTAGCTGACTCAGTTCAAGTTCTGTTTGCGCCTGCGAGTATTCCACCCGGTTCTTATATAACTGGTTGTCCGATACAGGCGAGACTTCGGATAATAACGAATCGGAAATAATTCCGGTTATACCAAGTGAATCTTTTACCGGCATGCCTATATAATATTTAAGCGACTGCATTTGCGTATTGAGATTTCTTACCGCGTTTGCTTTTTGTGTAACTGCGTTATTAACCAGAACCTGTATTCTGTCAACATCAACTTTTTGAGCCAGGCCGTTTTCGTATTGATATTTGGTATCGTGAAGCGATTTTTCAGTACGGGATATGTTTGCGTCCAGCAAAGTTAATTGTTCGCGGGAAACCAACACGCCGTAATATGCTTTCATCACGTTTGATACAAGATCAATTTTAGATAAGCGTGTATTTTGGCTTGATAAATTAGCCTCCAACCTGGCGCCTGTAGAACTGCCTAGCAATCCGGGATCAAATATTGTTTGCTTAACATCTAAAAAGCCCTGAAGTTGATGCGGGGCTCCTATTAAAATTGTGTTACCGCCGATTACGCTGGTTTGCCTGTTTATATTGTACTGGTATGTGGCGCCCGCCGTTATTTGCGGAAGGAACTGGCTGAAAACTTCCTTCACGTTCTCTTTGCTTATCGATTCCGAAAGTTCCTGGTTCCTAACAGTAGCCTGGTTCTTTAACGCATAATCGATGCAATCTTTAAGATCGAACTTATTTACCGCAGGTTTTTCCTGTGCAAAAGTTATCGTACCGGAAATTATAAAAGCAATTACCATTATAACCGGTAATGTTTTTGTTCGCAATAATTTTTTAATACTTCGCACTGATTTCATTTTATTATTTGTCCAGATGTATATCGTTATTTTTTATTAACCTTTGGTTTTCATCTTTTTCATCGTTATCCTTAAATTCATACCGGGCAAAGCCTCGGCAAAATTTATCAAATATTTTCATCCAGCCATTTATTTGCTTCTTCTTCGGAAGTAAATAATTTTAGAACTACACGGATATTTTCTTCGCTTAGTGTTTTCATAAACAATGAATAGGAATCTTTTTTTGTTCCTTCAGTTAGAAAAGCGATTTTTGTTTTGGCTATTCTTTTAGAATTAGAATCAAAAAAACTTTTTAGTTTAATGGCTTTGTTAACGTCAAATAGGAAATCCGCATTCCTTAGATCTGCAAGAATATGAATACCGTCGGTATATTTTTCGTGCGCGAACTCGTATTCTTTAAGAATAATAATATCGTCAATACTGACATTACCGGAATAATTTTCCACCAGCAGGTTTTGTTTTACAAATTCACATTCAATCATTTTATCTTTATATCAAACGGTTCGAGAATCGCGCACATTTTTAACTATGTAAAAACTAATAAGAGTATTGTTGTTTAAAAAATTAATTCAACAAGCCTGTCCGGTTTTTCAATAATACGCCGTAAAAACATTATAACGCGGTAATATTGAAATTTTTATACGTTTGATTGAAGCGGACGGGCACATCGTTTAAATAATTTTTAATAGTGGCGCTTCCATGCTATTTTTGCGTTACAATGCGAAAAAGGCTTTACATAAATTATTTTTATAAAAGGCCGCAGGTGTTCTGGCTGCTGGTGTTTTTATTTTATTTTGTAATCTGGGTTCAGTTATCGTTTTACCGCGCAATAATCGTCAGCGTTTTACTAACACTATCGCAAATAATCATAGTATATATAAACCAGAAGAAACTGCTTCCCCGTTATTTTGATTCACAACGGAAAAGATATGTTAATAATGTTTTATATCTTTTTCTTGTTGTAGTACTTTTTTCCGTAAGCTTTGAGAGAGGATTACTTTCTCTTCTTAACTTATCCGGGCATTTCGAAAAACCGCCGTTGTATTTTGTTGTCTTCCAGCATTCGCTTGTAGACTTGATCGCATTCTGGATCAGCACATCGCTTTATCTGCTTAATAAAGAAGAGCAGAATAAAATTAAAATCGAAGAATTAAAGAAACAGCATATTGAAACGGAATTAAAATTATTAAAGTCACAGATAAATCCTCATTTCCTGTTTAACGCTCTTAATAATGTCTACGCAATTTCTTACACCTGCGACCCTTCCACTCCGGATAAAATTCTTATGCTGTCAAACATGCTGCGCTACGTTTTATACGATTGCAAATCCGATTTTGTTAAGCTAACAAGCGAACTGGATTATATTCAGGATTACATCGAGTTCCAGCAAATGAAGACCGAGAAAAAACAAAATATTTTATTTAGTGTTGATATTAAAGACGAAGATTATAAAATTTCTCCCATGATGTTAATTCCGCTGATCGAAAACGGTTTTAAATACAGTAAGATAGATAAAGACGACAAAGGATTTGTAAAAATTGATATTAAACAGAGTGGCGCGGAATTTAGTTTTATTATAACCAACAGTGTACCTTCGGTTCCGGTGGCAAAGGATTTTATTTACGAAGGAGGCATTGGACTCAGCAATGTAAAAAAAAGATTGGAGCTAATTTACCCGGCGCAGCATTCTTTTATAGTTGAAGACACGGGCGCGGAATTTAAAGTTGATTTGAAGATTGTTAATGGATAATGTTAAAAGCAAATATAACTGTATAGTTATAGACGACGAATTTCTTGCCAGGAAATTATTGTCGGATTATATCTCAAAAGTCCCGCAGTTAAACCTTGTCGGCACTTATGACAGTCCGCTAAAAACAATCGGCTTATTCCAAAAAGAAAGTATCGATATCGTATTCATGGACATACAAATGCCCGATATTTCCGGCATAGATTTCATAAAAAATATGCATGTGCATCCGCTAATTATTTTTGTTACCGCTTTCCCCGAATTCGCTCTTCAAGGTTTTGAGCTTGATGTAATAGAGTATCTTGTTAAACCGGTCTCTCTTCCGCGCTTCTTAAAGGCGGTTAACAAAGCCATAAACATTGCCGACCTCAGGCGCAAGGCGGAGTTATTTGAGCACGGCACTTCGGAAAACACAATAGAAATGAAAAAGCCTACCCAGGATTTTATTGTAATAAAATCGGAAAGAAAAATAATAAAGCTCTCGTACGATGAAATCTATTTTATAGAGGGCGCGCTGGAATATGTTAACTTCCAGACTAAAGATAAAAAGTTTATGGGTTTGTTCTCACTGAAAGACCTTGAGAAAACACTTCCGTCCGGGCAATTTATGCGGGTTCATAAATCGTATATCGTTTCGCTTAATAAAATAAAAGAGCTAGACGGCAATCAGATAAAACTTGATAAGTGGACGATACCCTTGAGCAAATCATTAAGGCCCAAGTTATTGGAATACCTCGGAAGAGAATGATTTTCAATTTGCTTTTATGCGATGGAACCGGTTAAGATTTTTTATCCCGCATACTGCACCTTCACAGGCAATATTTATGAGATCACCCATGTGTCAAAT
>DAIERC010000291.1 GCA_027347125.1 Ignavibacteriales bacterium | reverse complement strand
GTAAAACATATTTTCGGATTTATACTTTTGGGTATGGCTTTATACTTCCTGCTTCCGTTACTGCCTAAAAGCATATCCGGTTATTTGCTGCCGGCGTTTATGATAATATCTGCAATATATATTGCCTTAGTTGATAAACTTGCCAACAAGATAAAAGGATTTAGGATTTTTAAAATCGTCTTTTCCGCGGTACTTGTTGCCGTTGCCGTTTATGCGCTGATCCCGTCGGAATCAAATTCAATTGAGTGGAAGCCTTATAATGAAGCCGCTATTCCGGCAAACTTAAGCGGAAGCAAAGGAATGATAATCGATTTTTACGCCGATTGGTGTATACCGTGTAAAGAGCTTGACGCAAAAACTTTTACCGATGCGAAAGTGATTGCTTCCTCTAAGGAATTTCTCACATACAAAGCCAATATGACCAAATCTCTTTCGCCCGAAGTTGAAGCCCTAAGAAATAAATACGGCATTATAGGTGTGCCTACAGTGCTCATACTAAACTCAAGCGGTAAAGAAGTAAAGCGTATTACCGGCTACGTTGATGCGAGTGAGTTTTATAAGATACTTGAGAGTGTGGACTAAATAAAATTTATTTATTGCCATTCATTGTAGTAATCTTTATTTGTAATTTATATATTTGATCCTTCGAAGTTGACGCTCTCAACATCGAAGGATTTTTTTTAACAGGGAAAAATGATAAGTATAAAATTACATCTTCTATTATCCATCCTGCATTATTCATATTTTAAACACAAATGATTAGCATTTTATATAAAGTTGAACAATATTTTCACCTACTAAATTGGGAGACAAAATGAAGCTAACTCGCGAGCCTTCAGCTCAACCAGGTTTTAAATATCGTTGGTTCGTTGCCGGAGATATTAACGGCTTCTTCGGTTTAATGTTCGACAACCTTACCGTGCTTTCTTTCATGGCAGGCATTTTAATTTTTGTATTCAAATACCCGGCTGATATTGTATACGGAAGAATGTTCCCCGGCACTGCGTTTGGCGTTTTATTCGGAGATCTTGTTTATACATGGATGGCATTCCGTTTAGCAAAGAAAACTAACAACCCGCGCGTTACCGCAATGCCGCTTGGGCTGGATACTCCTTCAACAATCGGTATTGTACTAACTGTTCTTGGTCCTGCGTTTATTTATCTGAAGCAGCAAGGAATGGCCGAATACGATGCCGCTATGATGACCTGGTACATCGGTATGGCAACAATGGTAATTATCGGTGTATTCAAATTAGTTTTCTCTTTTATCGGCGGCTGGGTTCAAAAGATTGTACCCCAGGCCGGTTTGCTCGGCAGCCTTGCAGGCATTGGTCTTGCTCTTATAGGTTTCGTTCCTCTTATAGACATATTCGGGCTTCCCGTAATCGGGATGATTTCCCTAGGCTTGATTTTATATACCCTCGTGGCGAAAATTAATTTACCCAAAAATTTTCCCGGCGTATTCGCGGCAATATTCATAGGCACGGTTTTATATTATGTACTTGCACCCATGGGATTGATAGGCGGAAGCTTTGCACCGCCTTCAATGCAGCTTCATTTAGGTGCACCAATTCCCACGCTGGGTTTTGTACACGGTTTTGTTGCGGCGTTGAAATATATTCCCATTGCTCTGCCTTTTGCAATACTAACGGTAGTCGGCGGTATAAATGTAACCGAAAGCGCACGGGTTGCGGGTGATGATTACAATACGAGAAATATTTTGCTTACCGAGGCTTGTTCAACTCTTGTTGCCGGGCTGTGCGGCGGTGTTGCACAAACTACGCCTTACATAGGGCAGCCGGCATACAAAGCGATGGGAAGCCGCGCCGGTTATACTTTGCTTACAGGTTTATTCGTGGGCTTTGGCGGAATTTTGGGTTACGTCTCGTTTTTTGTTGAATTAATACCACGCGCGGTTCTTGCCCCGATATTAATTTTTGTGGCGCTTGATATTACGGTGCAGGCTTTTAAAGCGGTTCCTCCAGCACATACAACTGCGGTAGCGTTTTCACTATTTCCGAATATAGCAAGGCTTCTTCAAATAAAATTAAGTAATCCTGATGTTGTGCCTGTTGCAAAATTTAATGAGCTTCTCACTCTTCCCGGAAAAGTACTACCCGAAATGCTTGTAACAGTAGCCCTTGGAAACGGTTTCATCTTAACTGCTATGTTGTGGGGCGCATTTGTGGCTAAGCTGATAGATAGAAAGCTTAAACAGGCAAGTATTTACCTGGTTATTACCGCGGGGTTTACTTTCTTTGGAGTAATTCATTCGGCAATACCCGACGGCAATATGTATTTTCCATGGAATCTGCCGGCGGTATTCAGCCAGATACCGTATCAATTCACATCGGCTTATCTAATTCTTGCGGCAATGTTTTTCCTTTTGTCGTATACAAAGAAAAGCAAAGAAATAATAAACGCGGCGGAATAAATTTTTTTATACGAGATAGTCTCAAGAGTAATTCTTTTTATGATAATTGAAACACGGGTAACACAGATTTTTAAATCGGAAATTGCTTTTGAGACAAACTCATCTAAATCTTAAAATTATTTTTTTAATGGAAATATTCCCGGTACAAGCTGCCGGTATAAATAAAATACGTAAATAGAATTATCAAAAGAATGAATAAATTAAGTTTAAGATGATTATTGTTATCCCATAACCAATACTTAATTCTGACAACTGAAAAGCTGGTAGACGATAGCTGATCAATCAATATATCTATATATTTATACTGCGCTGCAACAGAAACAAATTTTGAGTTGCAGGCAGTATAGAATTTTTAAATAGAATTAAAAAGAATAACCGCTTTCACCGTGCTGGCTTATATCAAGTCCATCAAGCTCATCTTCTCCTTTTACTCTTAATCCCAATGTTTTATCTAAAATTTTTAGGAGAAGCCAGGTTACGGTAAATGAATAAGCGATTGCAGCCGCAACGCTAATAACCTGAACTCCGAGCAGGTGCATATCACCGTAAAATAAACCGTTACCCCCGGCAGGGTTAATGGCTTTGGATGCAAATAGTCCTACCATTATAGCACCGAAAGTACCTCCCACACCGTGAACTCCTACGGCGTCAAGCGAATCATCGTAACCCAATTTTGTTTTTATTCCTACCGCAAAGTAGCATAAAACTCCCACGGCCAAACCAATCAAAAGAGCGGCGAGCGGACCGACATATCCTGAAGCGGGTGTGATAGCAACTAAACCGGCAACCGCGCCTGAAGCTGCTCCGAGAGCAGTAGGCTGCCCGCGGTGAAGCCACTCGGTGAACAGCCACGACATGGTAGCGGCAGCTGCGGCAATGTGTGTGGCAACAAAAGCCGAAGTTGCAAGCGAGCCCGAAGTTAAAGCGCTGCCAGCATTAAACCCGAACCAGCCGAACCACAATAACGCTGCGCCTGTTAAAGTCATGGTAAGATTGTTGGGTTTTGTAATCTCATCAAGATGTACCTTACGTTTGCCTACAATTATAGCGGCTACAAGCGCTGCTGTACCGGAACTAATATGTACAACCAGTCCGCCGGCAAAATCCAGCGCTCCCATGTTTCTTATCCATCCGCCAACGCCCCAAACCCAGTGAGCAATAGGCGCATAAACAAGAGTGGACCAAAGCACCAGGAATAAAAGGTAAGTTTTAAATTTAAACCGTTCGGCAAATGCGCCGGTGATAAGAGCCGGAGTAATTACGGCGAACATCATCTGGAACATCATGTATGCTTGATGAGGAACCGTTGCTGCGTAATCTGGATTAGGTGTAAGCCCAACGCCGTTTAACCCTGCCCAGCTTAAGCTGCCTATAAAATGGCCGATGTCTGGACCGAACGCAAGACTGTAGCCGATAAGAACCCATTGAATAGATACAACGCCAAGGGCAATAAAACTTTGCATTATAGTTCCAAGGACATTTTTACGCCTTACCATCCCGCCGTAAAACAGCGCAAGGCCGGGAGCGGTCATGAGCATGACGAGCGCGGTTGACATGAGCACAAAGCCGGTGTCCGATCCGTTGATCATTGCGTTTCCTTTTAGAAAATGGTGGAAAACAGTTCGGAATTGTGCCC
>DAIERC010000282.1 GCA_027347125.1 Ignavibacteriales bacterium | reverse complement strand
TTCATCTTTAAAATTTCTTCGGGTTTATACCCGTAAGTATCTATCACCTTATCGTTAACATATTTTATATTTCTATCTTCATCCATAAGAAAAATCATATCGTTCGCGTATTTGGCAAGCAGTTCGTTTTGCTGCTGCAATACTTTTTTATCGCGTTCAATTTGGTATAATGTTTTGTAATGCTGTTCTAATTTGCCTTTAACATAACGCCACACTGCTGCGGAGCCTGACAACACCAAAAGAATTGCTATGATTAATATATAGATGACTCTTTCGCTTAACCCTTCATACAATTCCGATGTATCAATTTTTGAAAGTATGTACCAGGGAGTTCCCGGTATGTTCTGGCTGTATGCTATAACGCCGGCGCCCCTATAATCTTTACCGTAAATTATGCCGGTTTCCCCGCGGATTGTTTTAGCCGCCGGCAGGTCGGATGCCTGTACAGGGAACTTTAATCTTAACGCGGTATTTTTTCTAAAGCGTAATTCATTTAAATAAATCAGACTATCTTTGTCACGTTCTATTAATAAAGTTTCCACGGTTTTATTTTGAACGAACCACGATTTTAACAACGGGTAAAGTGTAATGCCGGGATCAATTCTTAAAATTAAAGTGCCTATCTTCAGGCCGTTCTCAAGTTGCAATGGCACAACCAAGTCAATAAAAACTTTATCCCTATACTTATTAAAATGAAAATCGGTAAAGATAATTTTACCGGAGTCAAAAGCTTTATGCGCATTTTTAAGTGTATATTTACCGGGGGCCACGGTATCCGGCTCAGTAGACAAAGCCAGGTTAAACCGGTCGTCCAGCAGAATCACCCGGTTGTATTTGTCGTTTTTTATTAATGAAGAGAACCATGCACGCAGCTCATTTCGTAACCGGGAATCATTTTTATTGCTTAAATATCTTTCTATCCGCGCTTTGATAGCCCCGGAATAAAATATATCGTGCGCATCCATTAACCTTTCGCGGCGCCAATTAACTATTTGCTCAAGCTTTGATTTTGATACGGAGATGAACAGCTTTTCCTGGTTTTCCCGGATGATTCTTTTTTGGTATGTGTAGTAATAAAATGCCGCTGCGCTAATAAGAATTGTTAAAACAAAAAGAGAGAGGAGTAATCTTTTCCTTAATTTAAACACATCTATAAAAACACGTCCCATAAAATGCCCCCATACAATAAGTATGTTTTGTTCGCCAACAGTAATGCTTCTCTTTGCATCTAAAATAATATTTTTTTTATTAAGAAATAGCCTTGTCTAGTTAATAAAATGGCTATACCGTTGGAAATATGTTATTATCGAACGTTATTAAACTAAAATATTCCTTTACCTATGAGAGATAATAGTTTGCAGCGAGCCCTTCTCTTCCTAAGAGAAGGGTTGGGATGAGTTCGAGGGAGCGGAACTATGTTCCGCTCACACTCAGCTTTGAGGCACGACTGCGCTTTCCGTACCGGCATCCTTTTTCGGATTGTATCTCTTACCCGTAAATATGTCGATTTTTTCGAGCAGCTTTTTATCGCTGCGCAAAGCCACCTTTGCAATTTTGGTGTACTCGCTTACCCACGCGTTCATAGCCTTAAGGGCGGCCCTTTGTTCCTCGGTAGCCTTTAAAGCATTACCTATAGCCGTTACTTGCGCTTTGTTCGCGTTTTCATACGTCTCTATCTTGGCCCTTTCCGAAGTTATGAACTCAGGTGTATAACCGTTTACCAATAAATCTGCGCCAATTTTGCTATCGGAAGCGGCGTTATCAAAAAGTACATAGCCGGCTTTAATAAAAGCCGCGGTACCTATCGGCTCACGGCCGTTTAAACCGAGCGTTGCAAGCTCGGGTGATTTTGGCGTGTATTTGGCGCGCGCAATCTGGGCAAGATCCTGGTAAGCTTTATGAGCTTCAGCTTTGCAATTTATCTCATAATCTGTGGCTTTCTTTGCATCGCCATCTCTAGCGACGGCTTTGTTTACCGCGTCTTTGGCAGTAGTATGAAGAGCCTGGCCTTCCAGCAACTTTGCTTCGGTATAACCCTTTTTTGCCACTTCTGTTTTTATATCATCGTTCGTTAACGAGTTGCTTACTCTGATGTCGGCAGTATTCAACTGCTGCGCTATTGATTTCTTCATTCTTGATCCCATCTCATTTTCCTTCCAAATAATTTATATTGGTTAATTAATTTTACGAAGGCAGGATACCTTATTTTTTTCTTCTCCTTCCCGGCATCTTCAACCCCTTTTTGTTAAATAATAATTAATTATCCGGATATACTGGAACAATTGGAATCTCTTTTTCTTGTTGAAATATGGCAAATCATGCGTCAATTTGTTTGTTTTCATGAAAAGATGTAGCTGTTTCCCGTTCATGTGTGATTGCTTCCCGTTCATTTGCTACT
>DAIERC010000268.1 GCA_027347125.1 Ignavibacteriales bacterium | reverse complement strand
CCAATATGCTTATTCCTAAACTTTGCAAGTTTTTCGTCTGAGAAGTTAAATATGTTTTGATCGCCGTAAAAAACTTCGCCGCTATCCGGCCTGTCAAGTCCGCCCAGTAAATGAAGAAGAGTGCTTTTACCTGCTCCGGATGCTCCTACTATAACCGATATTTTATTTTCATCGATCGAAAGGGAAACAGATTTTAACACTTCGATTTTTGCCTGTTTAGTATTTTGGTAGGTCTTAACAAGATTTTCTGATTTTAATAACATCTTAGTTCTTTTTAATAGTTATAATATTTAAGAATAATTATTCCCACTTAATTGCTTCAAGCGGATTTACCTTTGACGCTCTCTTTGCCGGGAACAGAGAAGCTAAAAACGATAAAAGCATAGAAGCGCCGGTAACAAAAAAGAAATCGGTTAACCTCAGTTGAAGCGGGAGCGAATCTATTTTGTACCGTGTCGGGTCCAACGGGTAAATATTGTAATGCAATTGCAGGAAGCAAATGAAGTAACCGAGTATGAGGCCGGCAATTGTGCCTGCTATACCGATAAGTATTCCTTCGTACATAAATATTTTTAGAATTGATTTTTCACTTGCGCCCATTGAACGCAGAATACCGATATCTCTTTTCTTCTCGATGACCGACATAGACAATGAACCGAGGATGTTGAAAGTTGCGACTGCCACAATCAAACATAAAATGATATATGCAGTCCATCTTTCCATTTTCATTACGTTGTATAATTCTTTGTGAAAATCGTACCATGTATTTACGCTGAAGAGACGCGCATCTAGTTTTTCGTCAAGAATTTTTTTTACGGCAAACGACTCATCAATGTTGTTCAGCCTGATATCGAACCCCTGGTATTTATTATTATACCCTAGAACCTGTTGCGCAGTTTCAAGGTTTGTAAAAATATATGATTCGTCATACTCGTTGTTGTTAGAACTGTAAATGCCGCCTACAATAAATTTTTGCGTTACCGGCATGGAAAATTGCGTAATAGCTTTTTCAACTCCCACCGGTGAAACAATAGTTACCGTATCGCCCACAAGAGACTGCAGATGATCGGCAAGAGTTAAACCCAATACTATTCGCGGCAGGCCGTATTTAACCGATATATCATAGGTGCCGAAAAGCATGCTCGGTTTAATATTGTAAATATCGTTTCCGGTTTTTGCTTCAATACCTTTTAAATTTACTACCTGCGTAATACCGTCTTTGTAAGCCAAAACTTTTCCGCTTACATACGGAGCGAAATTTTTTATATCAGGTATTTGGGATATAACCGAAGCTACCCTGTTTTCCATATTAAAACCTTCGGGCGAAATTACCTCAACTCTTACGTGCGGATCGAAGTTCACTAAAAAAGAAGTTACCAGGCTGCCGAAGCCGTTAAATACAGACAGCACAACAATCAATGCCGCAACGCCTATGGTTATGCCCGCTACCGATATTAATGAAATGATAGTAATAAAATTAATTTTATGTTTAGATACCAGATAACGCTTCGATATAAAAGATTCAAATTTCATCAGCTAAACCGTAATGTTGAAACCGGTTGAATTTTAGAAGCTATGTAACTGGGAATAAACGAGGCGATAATGCAAAGTATAAACGTAACAACGGAAACAATAATAAAAACTCCGGCGGAAATATTTATAGGTACAGTGGACATGAAATAAACAGAAGAGGGAATAGAAATAATTCTGTAATGCAATTGCAAATAAGTTAATGTAAACGCTATTATATTGCCGATAAGAATGCCGGTTACTGCAAGGTACATTCCTTGGAATATGAAAATCGAAACTATTTGTTTACCGGTTGCACCTAAAGATTTTAATATTCCTACAGCGTTTGTTTTTTCAAGAACAATCATCAGGAGCGTGCCGATAATATTAAAAACGGCTACAATAATTATTAAACCGAGAATTATGGGAATCGGTTTTTTCTGAAGATCTATCCATGTAAAAATATTTCTATGCAACTGGTAAATTGATCTTACGGCAAAAGGGTAACCGAGAAAATCCGACAGAAAATTAGTGAGCGAATCAATCTTTGAAACGTTATTTAGCTTTATATCGTAACCCGTAACATGATCTCCAAGGTTGCATAAGTCCTGCGCCGCTTTAAGATTTACATAAGCGTTCAAATCATCGTAAGCCGCCATCCCGCTTTCAAAAATTCCGGTTATAACAAATTGTTCAATGTTCGGCATATTTTGCGGTGACGGTATTTGATCGTTGCTTAAAGCAAACACAGTAACCTTGTCGCCCACTTTTACCAATAATTTATCCGCCAGCTTTTTCCCTATAATCATTGAGGGAACCGTCGTGGTATCTGCAAGATTAAAAGATCCAGAAATAATATCTTTTCTTATCCCGTCCCATGAATCATGCGGAAGAATTCCTTTTATATTAACGCCTTCCTTTACGTTTTTACTTCCTATTATTGCCAATTTGGATGCGAAAGGATTGATGCTTACAGCGTAGGGAGAAAGCCTGTTTTCCAGAACCGGCATTGTTGATGCGTAGGAAGGAAGTGCGTTTGTATACGACGATATCTGTATATGAGAATCGAAATCTATAATTTTATCGGTAATAGTTTGTTCAAAGCCTCGCAAAATACTTAACGCCACAATTAAAGTAGCAACGCCCAGAGCAATGCCGGTTATAGAAATTGCAGAGATGAAAGTTATGAACCTGGAATCTTTTTTAGATAAAATATATTTTCGAGAAATAAATAAGGGAAAAGACATTTGGAATATTTTAATTTATAATTACATGTTAAAATTTAAGTAAGATACGATTCACATAAAAATTTTAAGCGATTTTAAAAGAAAATATCGCAAATTATTTATTTTTAATAAAATAAAACTTGCTAAAATATTGTTTTTTCTAAGTAGTTGATATATATTTGGTATCTTATTTTTAAATAGGTTAAGTAATTAATACTGAGAAAATTTGATTTTCAGAGATTATTTAACTTAGTTCCGCATTAGCGGAAGGGTTAAATGTTCTTTTTATTATTGATTTTTATTTGAAGATTATCGGGGCGTAGCGTAGCCCGGTTCATCGCGCCTGCTTTGGGAGCAGGAGGTCGCAGGTTCGAATCCTGCCGCCCCGACTTCAGTAATGTAGAATTTATAGCGCATAATTTATAATTTTGAATTATAGATTCTTAATTATAAATTGTTTTGAATCGTGCCCGTAGCTCAATCGGATAGAGCAACAGCCTTCTAAGCTGTAGGTTAGTGGTTCGATTCCACTCGGGCATACGAAAACAATTAAAAATTCAAAAAGTAAAATTATTTTGTTGTTTTTTAATTGATCATGGTGGGCGTAGCTCAGTTGGTTAGAGTATCAGGTTGTGGCCCTGAGGGTCATGGGTTCAAATCCCATCGCCCACCCGAAAGTTTGAAAATTTGAAATAGTGTTCCGGCCCCATCGTCTAGTGGTTAGGACATCGCCCTTTCACGGCGGTAACAGGGGTTCAAATCCCCTTGGGGTCACTATTTAAAGCCTTAAAGAGTCTCTTTAAGGCTTTGCTATTTTAAAACCGAATTTATGCGTTGATTCTGCCGATTTGTTTTTTTATTATATCAAAAAGCAATAACGGGGGATTTATGAAAACTGTATTATACGCCATCCAGTTTTTCTTTATTGCATTGTTAATATGCTCAAACATAATTGCACAAACATCCCGGTTTAATTTAGAAGAATATAAATCTTTCTTACAAACGCATCAGAACATCTCAAGCGAAAGATTACTAAGTATGCATCCCGCCGGTGTTTTCGTATCAAACATTCATCAGAATTTCAGTTCCTCATTATACTCAGACAGCATTGATGCAAAATATCAGCTTACCGCTTTTGAAAAGTCTCTTATTCAACAGAACGGCTTTATGGTAAGTGAAAGATTATCCGGCCTCTCAATGGGCAAAGCATTTCTGGATATCTTTCAGAACGACTTGCCGGTGTTTGTCTCCACTGATGCAATTCTTCAAGCACTGCATAAATCCTACGATAGAATATTAAAAGATGTTGAGATGGGAATCATAATAGATAAACTTATCGAATTGTTGTTAAAACTTCACTCGCAGTTTCCGGTTATAGCCGCAAAATATTCAAATCAAGTTGAAATGAATCAAATGCTTCGGGACGTAGATGTTTACGTTACGGTACCGCTAAAATTATTGGATCAGCAGGTAAACCCGTATTACCCGGAAAATGAAAATAAAATAAATGAAGTATTAAATAAAATTTATTCTGAAGCGGGAAGCGATTCTTATTCCTTATTTTCCAATGTACCGGTTGTTTATGATTGGAGCCAGTTCAAACCGAGAGGTCATTATGTAGATCGTGGTTATCCGGTTCTGGAAAAATATTTTAGGGCTATGATGTGGCTTGGCAGAATTGAGATTTATCTTTTGCCGCCGAGATCATATACTACAGCCGATTCGGTCCAGATTTATAAAGATGTAAGAAGGCAAACGGTAGATGCGATGCTTCTTAGCGAGTTATATGAAAACGCAAATGCTAATCAAGAATATGAAGTGATTGATGACCTATTAAAATTTTTTGTAGGCGAGTCTGATAATGTTACGTTGCCTAATATTCAGTTACTTAAAAAAGCAGTTGCCATTAATAATGCGAACGAACTGCTGGACAGTTTAAAACTGGTCGAGTTCCAGGATACGTTAAAGAACCAATCCTTTGCATATCAGTTAATCCTATCTCAAAT
>DAIERC010000224.1 GCA_027347125.1 Ignavibacteriales bacterium | reverse complement strand
AGGTGAATATCTTTATGCAGCAGCGGCTCGCCGCCGGTTAAATCGATAAACCTAACTCCCAGTTCTGCAAGTTGATTTACATTTGTTTTAAAATCTTCAAGCCTTGCGTAAGGCGTATCTTTAAAATTTTCATGGCTGCCGAAATGGCAAAACTCGCAGAACGCGTTGCACCGGTAAGTAAGATAATAATTACAGAGTAGAAGCATTAATATTCTCTTCCCTTCCACTTTACTCTGCGATTAAAAAGTAACAGCCAAGGGATTGTTATTACATAAACGATATAATAAATCTGAAAGTGGATAAAGTATTTCAGATTTTTTGATTTTCCAAGTTGCTTATGAACAGGGTATAACAGAAAGAAATCGCTTGCCAATTTAAGGACTGCCAAATATAAACATACCCGGCTGAAAAATAAAGGTGTTAATATAAGACAATAATTTGCAAGCAAGGCGGTAAACATCACAAAACCGCCCCATGCCGATGCGTTAAGCCCGCCAACAGCCCAGCGCTTTTTTTGATGATATACTTCCTTTAGGTTTTTGCATGGTGAAGTTTCAACTAAAATATCCGGGTCCAACGGAAAAAGTATTTTATACTTCTTTAAATTGTTTATAGCTTTAAGAAGGAGAAAATCTTCCGTTACACTAAAAGGAAGTTTTTCATACCCGCCTGTTTCCACGTAAACATTTTTTCTATACGACATATTGTTGCCGATGCAACTGACAGGTTTGCTAATATTTACTGCGCCGGCGGCTATGGTAAGAAGATAAATCAAATCAATCGATTGCATACCGCTAAACCAATTTTTTACCGGTTGATAAGTAAACCCGCATACTGCCGCTACATCTTCGCTATAATAAGAAACAATTGCCTCAACCCAGTTTAAAGGAACAACACAATCGGCATCGGTGGTTATAATTATCTCACCGGATGAAATTTTTATCGCCTGGGACAGTGCTCTAGTTTTGCCTTTTAATTTTAATTCCGAATCATCAACAATTATTTTTTTGAATTTTCCCTTCCCGCTAATAAAGTCATCTGCAATTTTCCCGGTGGAGTCGGTTGAATTGTCATCGGCTATAATTATTTCCAGCTTATCGATGGGATATGATAATGAATCAAGCGAATTTAAACACGCCAGAATATTTTCTTCTTCATTCCTGGCACATACAATCAAGGATACAGCCGGCAAATTATCCCGGTGATATTTCTTGAAACGTTTTCCTGCCCCGCTAAAAAATACTACCGACAGTAAGAAATAAATTCCTGCTGCCGCTAAAAAAATCATTTCAAACATTCCGCCGGCTCCCCTATTTCATAATTTTTTTTAAAGGCCTCTTCCAAAAGGAATTCGATGCTTCTGTCGATTATATCTTTTGATTTCAGACTATCGTGCAAAACAGCTATCGAGTTCCATGTTAAATATTTACTTACAACTTTTTTATACAGTTCAAAATTTGAATGATAATCATAAGTAAGTAAAGACCACATCACATTTTTCATCTCTCTATCTTTAAGAATTTTGTTCAATCCGAAGTTGAACCTACCGTGCGGAGGTCTGAAGTATTTTATTTTATACCCGTATTTTTCTAAAAGCAATTTGTTAAGAAGATCTATTTCTTCAACAAGTTTTACGCTTGATATTTTTGTTACCTGTTTATGGTTAAATGTGTGGTTGCCAATTGTATGCCCCTCAGCCAAAATAGCATTTACCAGCGAAGGGTATTTATCAACATTATTTCCTACACAAAAAAAAGCTGCTTTAATTTTATTCTTATCGAGCAATTTCAATATCGTCTCTGTGGTCTCCGGTACCGGCCCGTCGTCAAAGGTTAAAAGTATTTTTTTATTAGCCGAGTTCCATAAGAAATTGGAAAAAGTTTTTTTTACAACAAGCGGCGGATTATAAAAATATTTTATCATCCTTTAATTACTCCGATAATTTTGGAAGTAGTAATTGCAATACAAACTTTAATTTTAAATCCCCGGTTTATTTTAACAAACTAATTTTGAATATTTTATACACACTTAATTTAAAACTATTTCCTCCGTACCCGCTCTTTGGGTTACTATTCTGAATCTATTCACCAAGTACACGCCAAGTTTCACATGGAGAAAAAAATATTCGCCACGACATAATGTTGTAACACTTTTATTAAATTAGCACTTTACATTATACTTGTTTCTACAACAAAGGCAAAATGGAAAATCTACACGAACATCAAAAAGGCATACTTGCGGTTTTAGCGGCCGCGCTTTTATGGAGCACCGGCGGTATTTTTATAAAACTTGTTACGCTAGACGCGATGCAGATTTCGTTTTTCAGGGGTGTTTTTGCCGCCGTTGTTTTCATTGTAATTTTCAGGAAGAATATTTTTTACGCAAACGGTTTTACCTTTATCAACGCGGCATTATACGCTGCTATTTTAATATTATTTGTAATAGCCACGAAAGAAACAACCGCTGCCAACGCGATTTTTCTTCAATACACAGCGCCTATCTACGTTCTTATTTTTGAGCCGTTAATAAACAAAACCAAGTATGAAAGAATTAACATCATTACAATTGCTGTTTGCTTTTTAGGAATGACGCTTTTTTTTATGAGCAAACTTTCCCCCGGATACATGGCGGGCAATATTATTGCGCTGCTTTCCGGGGTTGCCTATGCCGCTTTTCTTTTGGGTATGAGAAAGAACAAAAAAGAATATCAGTTCAGTTCAATATTTTACGGGAATATATTAGTAGCCTTAATATGCTTCCCTTCCATTTTCAGCATAGGCTCTCTCTCAACTACGGATTTCCTGATGGTTTCATATCTCGGTATTTTTCAAATCGGAATAGCGTATGCAATATTCAGTTACGGCTTGAAACGCGTTTACGCTATCGAAGCATCTTTACTGTCTATGATTGAACCGGTTCTCAATCCCGTCTGGGTATTTTTCGGCTATGGTGAAGTCCCGTCGTTTATGGCTATTATAGGCGGCATAATAATTATCTCTGCCATTTCCGTAAGAACTTTCATCAAGGAGTATCCGGTTATGAAAGCAAAGTTAAAATCTTAAAAAATATTTTTACGGCGCCAGCCGATTTATTTTCCATTCACCGTTTTTATTTGAATAAATAATTCTATCGTGAAGCCTGCTTTCTCTTCCCTGCCAAAACTCAAAACTGCCGGGCAATAATTTATATCCTCCCCAAAAAGGAGGCAGCGGAATTTCTTCGTTATTAAATTTTTCCTTGAACTCGTTAAATCGATTATTAAGATATTCTCTGCCCGAAATAATTTTGCTTTGTTCGGATGCCCATGCGCCTAGCTGGCTTTCGTACGGCCTCGAATGGAAATATTCCTCGGATTGTTCATGCGAAACTTTTATTACCCTGCCGGAAATCCTAATTTGTCTTTCCAGTTCTTTCCACAAAAATAAAATTGAAGCGTTCGGATTCTCGTCTAATTCTTTTGCTTTGCGGCTTTCGTAATTAGTAAAAAAAACTAATCCGTCTGCTTCCATGCTTTTTAACAAAACGGTACGCAGAGATGGTATGCCGCTGCTGCCGGCTGTGGCAAGTATCATTGCGCTCGGATCAATAATACCGGACTTGATAGTTTCTTCCATCCAGATTGAAAATTGAATGAAAGGATTTTTTGCAACATTTTTTTCATCCAATATTTTTAATGAATACTCTCTCCTTATCGCCGTGAAATCTGTATTTTCTATCATATAAATTTTTGCTCTCTTATTTTCTATTTCTAAAAGGTAATTCTTTTATTAAATTTGACGAGTCATTAATATACATAGTATATTCAGTTTATATCACACTCGGTGCATAGCCAAAGCGGTTGACTATGAACTATATGTTTTGTTTCATAAATTTAACAATAATAACAACAACCTATAAACATTTATAAAAAATGAAATCAAGCGATTTAACAAAAGAGCAAAAAGAAGAACTTGAAAAATTCGGCGCCAACACCTGGTTCGTTGAATACTTACACAAACAATATGAAGACAATCCTTCGGAAGTTTCCGAACAGTGGCAAAATTTTTTCGGAAAAGGAACCGAACCCGAAAAGCGCAAAAACAAAAAAGAAACTCCGATTAAAACAGACACGACAAATTTTATAAACCAGATTAACATGCCTTCGCCTTCCGAAGAAGACCGGCTTCAAATAATTGCGGGAAGCTCAGCACGTATACTGGAAAATATGAATTATAGTTTAACTATTCCCGTAGCTACATCACAAAGAACTATCCCTGTAAAACTTCTTGAAGAAAACAGAACATTGATTAATCATTATCTTCAAAAAAAGAACCGAGGGAAAATAAGCTTTACGCATTT
>DAIERC010000197.1 GCA_027347125.1 Ignavibacteriales bacterium | reverse complement strand
ACTATGGAAATTCATTACACCAAACATCACCAGGCATACGTAAATAACTTAAACAACGCTGTTGCCGGCACCCCGCTGGAATCAAAAACTCTTGAAGAAATTTTTAAGGACGTTTCAAAGCATCCTGCCGGGGTTAGAAATAACGGCGGCGGTGTTTATAATCATAATTTATTCTGGACTGTAATGAAGAAAAACGGCGGCGGCACGCCTTCCGGCAAATTAGCCGATGCTATAAATTCGGCGTTCGGCTCATTCGATGAATTTAAGAATAAATTTACTACTGCTGCGGCAACAAGGTTCGGTTCCGGCTGGGCCTGGTTAATTGTACAAAATGGTAATCTTGTTGTATTCTCAACTCCGAATCAGGATAATCCTTTGATGGATGTTGCCGAGCAAAAAGGCACGCCTATCTTAGCGCTGGATGTTTGGGAACATGCATATTATTTGAAATATCAGAATAGAAGACCTGAGTATATTGATAACTGGTGGAAAGTTGTAAATTGGGACGAAGTTGCTGCCAGGTTTGATAAGGCAAAATAATCGTCTGATGGCTCGCTAAAACATTTAAGCCGCGTATTTCTACGCGGCTTTTATTTTAATGTCCGCTTATTTTTGTAAACCGTTAAAACGGTTGATCTTCTTTATTTATCCTAATTAACCCGCCATTTAAATCGCAGGTTAGTAAAACAAAACATAAACTTTACAACACACCGGTAGTTGAAAATTTTTCAACCAGCTTAATTCTATTCATGGCTCTTGCCAAAGCGGCTTCGGCTCTTTTTACATCGATATTTTCTGAACCTTTTTCGGCAAGCCTTTGATTCGCCCTTTCAAGCGCCCTCTTGGCTCTTTCAATATCTATGCTTTCAACCGCCTCCAGTGAGTCGGCTAAAATACGAATATTGTTATTAAGCACTTCTACCGTACCGCCGCTTGTCGCAAAGAATATTTTTTCATTATTGCTTACTTCAACTTTTATAACGCCAATTTCAAAAGTGCTGATGATAGGCGCGTGGTTATAAAGTATCTGGAAACTACCGAGCGTACCCGGCACCGTAACTGCTTGCACATCGCCTTTATAAGATATTTTATTAGGCGTTATTATTTCGAGCTGTAATTGTGCCATAATTATTTCATCGCTTTTGCTTTTTCAACAGCTTCTTCAATTGTACCAACGAACATAAAAGCCGACTCTGGAAGATCATCATATTCGCCGTCAATTATTCCTTTAAATCCTCTTATTGTATCTTCAAGTTTTACGTATTTTCCTTTGTAGCCAGTAAACTGTTCGGCAACGTGGAAAGGCTGACTGAAGAACCTTTGAATTCTTCTGGCTCTTTTAACCACAATTTTATCGTCGTCCGAAAGTTCATCCATACCTAGAATATTAATAATATCCTGAAGGTCTTTATACTGCTGAAGTATTTCTTTGCAATTCTTAGCAACATCATAATGCTCATTACCGATGATGCCAGGCTCAACAATACGCGAAGTAGAATCCAGCGGATCTACTGCCGGGTAAATACCTAGCTCCGAGATCTGGCGGCTTAATACTGTTGTAGCATCAAGGTGAGCAAAGGCAGCAGCAGGCGCCGGGTCGGTCAAGTCGTCTGCGGGAACATATATTGCCTGTACGGATGTAATTGAACCTTTATCCGTTGAAGTAATTCTTTCCTGAAGCGCGCCCATTTCGGTTGCCAGGTTAGGTTGGTAACCTACTGCCGAAGGCATACGCCCCAGAAGTGCACTAACTTCGGAACCGGCTTGCGTAAAACGGAAAATTTTATCTATAAATAAAAGAACGTCTCTTCCCTCTT
>DAIERC010000194.1 GCA_027347125.1 Ignavibacteriales bacterium | reverse complement strand
CATATAATGTTTCCCACATATCCGAAATTAAGTTTTTCAGATTTGGATAATTTTTTGTTATATCGTTATTGTTCTGCCTTAACTTTGGGTGCCCGTAGGCTAATATAGGTAGTATCATAAATATTAATTTTTTCAAATATCAAAAATAAAATTATCAAGCCGCAACAGTATAAATGGAATAGATATTAAAGAGTTTGTTATAAATTCTTCCCGAAGCTTAGAAATAAATCGAAGTAACTTCAATTGAACAGTATGAAATTACTTCGATTATATTAAAATAATAAAATATTGAATGCCGGAAATTCACACAATAAATATTATTGCTGATGAAAAGACTCACCGATAAATTTCAACCCTTTGGGTAATCCGCTTCTCCAGTACTTCCATTGATGTCCCCCATCGCGCATTCTGTATTCATGCGGTATATTTAAATCTCTAAGAAGCACATGGAAATAAACATTACCTTTATAAAGGAAATCGTCGTCACCGCAATCAAGATAAAATCTAACGCTTTTTATTTTATTGATGTCGGAATTTTTAACAATATAAAAAGGGTCGTTATCCGTAAATTGTTTTGATATTCTATCTTTACCTTTCAGGTTCGGGTTGAAAACAACACCCAAAACTTTTGGCCATGCATTGTCGTTCATATTTATTATTTCATCATCTGTATAAATTGCAGCGCTGAAAGCCACACACGAAGAGAACATATCAGGATGTTTCAGTGCGTAAACAAGTGCGCCGTAGCCCCCCATAGAAAGCCCCGCAACCGCTCTGTATCTTTTTTCAGTACGTATGCGGTACTCTTTTTCTATGTAAGGAATAAATTCTTTGAAAAAGAAATCTTCGTACTTAACTGAATTATTATAATTGTCAACATACCAGCTCACTCCGCCGTCGGGCATTACCAAGATCATCGGCGGAACTTCGCGGTTAGCTATCGCATCATCGGCTATCATATTTGCTTCGCCGAATTGTATCCATCCCATATCATTATCCGTGTAGCCGTGCAGAAGATATACAACAGGATAGTAACGGCTCGAGGTTTCATAATCGAAAGGCAAGTAAATAGTGTATCTTATTTCTTTGTTCAAAATTTTACTTTGAATTCTAAGTCCTTCTTTAACAAAACCTCTGGACACCTGCGGATAAATGCTTACGGCGGCGAAAAGAATAACAGCGACCAGAAAAAGAAATTTTATAGATTTCATTCTGTTTCTTCTCCCTTTTATTTAATTACAGTTTGTACCAAAATTCATAAAGCAAAAGATAAACTATGTATCGTGCTAAGTTACTTTTACAAGTACGATCGTCATATCGTCGTTCTGTTCGGCGTTGCCTCTAAAAGCTTGTAAGTTTTTCCAGATATCATCCATTATTTCAGTTGACTTTACCATTGATTTATTTTTTAATATTTCAGAAAGTTTATCCTCTCCAAACATGTCCAAAGATTCATTCATGGCCTCGGTAATACCGTCTGAAAAGAAGCCGAATATTTGTCCCGGTTTTAGTTTTATTTTTTCTTCGACCAGCGTACCTGCAAAGACAACACCTTTTTCAAGCCCTACACCCAGCCCTTTGGAGCGATGCGAACTAACGCTACCGTTTTCGGCAGTTAATACGGGCACATGCCCAGCGCGGCAATATTGCACGGTATAATTATTCATATCAAATAGCGCCAAGGTAATTGTTACAAACCAATTTCTTTCCATTGATTCATACAAGCGTTTATTAATCTCTACTAAAACATCTTTGGGTGTTTTACCCGCAACGCAAGCAAGTTGAATCATTGTTTGAAGCTTGGTCATATATAAAGAGGCGGAAAGCCCTTTACCGGAAACATCGCCCACTGCAATAAACAGTTGGGAATCGGTTACCTGAATGTAATCAAAATAATCTCCACCAACCTGCATTGCCGGTATCATTTCACCGCAGATATCCAATCCGCCTAAATTAGGAACACACTTGGGTAAAAGCCCCTGCTGAATTTTTCTTGCCAGATCAAGGTCTCTTTCAATACGAAGTTTTTCAGCTTCGGTTTGATATAGTCTTGCGTTTTCTACCGCGATTGCAGCCTGGCTTGCCGTAGCATATAGCAGTTCGAGATCTTTACCGGCAAACTGGGCGCCGGAATGCTTTAGCCCGAATAATAACAAGCCTATTACTTTCGATTTGATTATCATCGGAAGAATAGTAAAAATTTTTTGCTCTTCAAGTTCAACATATGATCCGGGAAAGGCTTTCACAAACTCACTTCTATCTATAAAAATATGTTCTGCAACAAATGATTTTTGTTTTATAAATTCTTCAAGTTTATCATTTTGCAATATGAGATTGTGATTGTTAATGCCAACGTTTCTTACAAGCGAAAAGTTATCTTCTTTTTTATTCTTCAGTAATATTCCGAATCGATTTACCATCAACGATTCAACAAAAGTATTTTTCATCGAATCGAGAATATTATCAAGCCCTACAACCGTTGCAACTTCATTGCTGAATTTAACAAGCACTTTCTGATAAGCAAATTGTTCGGGATAAAATTTTGCAGTCAGAAAATCCTGAAATTTATCTTTTGTGGATTGGAACACCACGGCGAAGGCTATAAAGATAATGCCGGCAATAAGGCCCTGAAACTGTGTGCCGATTGCTTCACTTATGCTTTGCCCTAACACGTATATTATGAAAAAATAAATTACTGCTATGCCCACCGTTGCCGTGCCGTACATTACCGTATTCTTTATTACAACGCTTACATCCATCAGCTGATATTTGAATATCGAATATGCGAAAGCGATTGGAACTAAAATAATCAATATAACCGGGGTGTAATATTCGGGCGAGTTAAATATGGTATCCGAAATCGCGGGAGCTATTCTCGATGTATAAATTACGGCTACAATAGCCACGAGGTACGCAATAAGAATTATTAAAACCGGTTTTTTTTCTTCTCTGTTTTTTAGTTTCAAATAACTGATTGCTAAAGAAACAAATGCAACTATCTGGCTGCCGTTTGCAATATAGTCCAAAATGTTTCTGTACATCTGAAGTCTAGATACTCCGATTTTCGACATGCGATAGACTTCAAAAATCCATGAGAATATTCCTATACTTAAAATAAGAGGAAGAACAAGTAAAAGGATTCTAATCCATTTCTTTTCCATAAATTTATATGGAGTAGGAAATGTCCAGAAAAAATAGAGGAACAAAAACGGGATATAACTAACACCCAAAGACCAGATAAGAAAGATATAAACAAAAGCGTAAGGAAATTGATTTCCCTTAATTAAGACCGGCAACCCCATTCCCGGCAAAAAATTTAACGCATTTGACAAAACAGCGGCAACACCTATTGCATAAAATAATTTTTGCACCCTGCCCGAAGTTTTTGACATCAGCACTATAAAACCGATAAGCATCCAGATTAAAGCAAGCATTCCGTTAGCCACTGCGCCAACCTGGATTAATTTTTTCACATAAACTTTTGTGTGAAGTAATTGACCGGTATTATTTTTTTTTACGGTATAATCGGCGTATTGGCCGTATGAGAATTTATTCAGAATAATTTGGGCGTCGGTAGGATTTGAAACGCTTTTATTATCAATTCCCAAAAGTTCATCGCCGTTCCTGATACCGGCATTCCAGGTTACGCCGCCAACTTTAACATTGCTAAAAAAGATAGCTGTGCTGTCTTTGGAAATTGTTTTTTCCAGCCATAAGCATTC
>DAIERC010000187.1 GCA_027347125.1 Ignavibacteriales bacterium | reverse complement strand
CAGAGATGAATTAGTTTTCTTACTAATTCATCTCTGTAATTGATAGTACCGTTGTCAATTTGAGTCATCTTTAGAGGCAGATTCTTTTGGTTTTCTTTGATCCATAAGTTTCTTTACGTGGTCTGGCACTTCCTCCGGCCTATTTTTATCCACTACTTCGTCTTTTTTTAATGGTGGAAGTTCCTCGCCATTAATTAATTTTTCTATCTCGTCCGAATCCAAAATCTCACGCTCTAATAATTCTTTAGAAAGTATGTGCAAAAGGTCCATATTATCGGTTAATATTTTTTCGGCTCTAGCCATACCTGAATTTACCAGACGGCGTACTTCGTCATCAATTTCTATTGCAGTTCTTTCACTGTAATCCCTGTGTCGTTGAATTTCTCTGCCGAGAAATATTTCTTCTTCTTTTGCGCCGTAGCTTAAAGGCCCAAGCACTTCGCTCATTCCCCACTCACAAACCATTTTGCGGGCAATGTTGGTGGCTTTTTCAATATCGTTACCTGCGCCGGTTGTATAGTGATTGAATATAATTTTTTCAGCAGCGCGCCCGCCGAGAGCGTAGGTAATAATTGCTTCTAAATATTCTTTAGAATATGTATGCTTTTCATCTATGGGTAAATAGCTTGTTACGCCAAGAGCTCTTCCTCTTGGAATAATTGTAACCTTATGAACTGGATCCGCTTCGGGAAGCATACGGGCAACAAGCACATGACCTATTTCATGGTAAGAAGTTGTCTTTTTTTCTTCTTCGGAGATTATCATGCTCTTTCTTTCCATTCCCATCATAACTTTATCTTTGGCTTCTTCAAAGTCAATCATTTGAACTTTTTTCTTGTTTTTTCTCGCGCCAAGAAGAGCTGCTTCGTTCACCAAGTTAGCAAGTTCGGCTCCCGCAAGCCCTGGTGTTCCCTTTGCTAATACTTCAAGATTTACATCGGTATCTAAAGGAATATTTCTTGTATGAACTTTCAATATTCCTTCTCTTCCTTTTACGTCAGGCCTGTCTACAACTACCTGCCTGTCGAACCTGCCAGGTCTTAATAATGCAGGGTCAAGCACATCCGGGCGGTTGGTGGCGGCAATAATAATTACACCGCTGTTCTGTTCAAAGCCGTCCATCTCAACAAGTAGCTGGTTAAGAGTTTGTTCTCTTTCATCATGCCCTCCGCCTAAGCCGGCGCCCCTGTGGCGTCCTACGGCATCAATCTCATCAATAAAAATAATACAGGGCGCATTTTTCTTTCCCTGTTCAAATAAATCTCTAACACGACTTGCGCCTACACCTACAAACATTTCAACGAAGTCGGCACCACTTATGGAAAAGAACGGAACCCCGGCCTCACCCGCCACAGCACGCGCTAAAAGTGTTTTACCGGTTCCAGGAGGGCCTAACAGCAAAACGCCTCTTGGAATTTTGCCACCCAGTTTTTGGAATTTAGTCGGTTCTTTCAGAAACTCTATAATTTCATGCAGTTCAAGTTTTGCTTCGTCGGCTCCGGCAACATCTCTAAAAGTAATTTTCTGGCCGGACTGGGTTATTAATTTAGCCTTACTTTTACCGAAGGAAAATATTCCTCTGGTACCTCCGCCGCCGCCTTGCATACGACGCATAATTATTATCCATATTCCTAAAATTATTACCCATGGTAAAAACCCGATTAAAATATTCATCCATTCGTTTGATTCTTTATTAAACGAGTAGTTGATATCCTTCGCCTTCCAAACAGCTTCCTGTTCTTTTATAATAGGTTCGGGAAGATAAACCGAAACGTATTTTACCGGGATATCTTTGCCGTTTATTCGAACATTTTGCTGCGATCTAAGTTCGGCTTTAAAGTAATAATCGTTAACATCCGATTTAGTAATAGTTGCTTTCAGTATTTGATCGGTGTTAAGAAGATTTTCATACTGAAGGTACGGTATATCAACATAATTAGCAGAGTTTGTTTTGAACAACTGCATAATAATAACTGCAGCCACAATAACTGCCCCCCATCCAAAGACCATCCTAATTACTTTTGACCAATCGAAATTATCGTCGGGTTTATTTGAACCGCCGCCGGTTGGGCCTTTGGGGTTCTGTTTGTTGTTGTTATTATCCGCCATATTATAATTTGTTTGTGTTTAAATTCAAATAAAAATTAGTTCTACGTCACTCGCTTAAAACGTAAATTGATCTAAGATTCCTATACTTTTGGGCATTATCTAATCCATATCCGATAACATATTTACTAGGAATTTCGAAGCCAATATAATCAATTTTTACATTATATCTAAGACTATTTGGCTTAACCAGCAGTGATGCAACTCGCATGCTGGCGGGATTTTGAGGAGAAATAAGTTCCTCGATAAATTTAATAGATAACCCGGAATCTACAATATCTTCCACAATAATTATGTCTCTTCCGTTCACATCGCAATTAAGTTCCTTCAGCAATTTTACCTTGCCCGAAGAAATTTTTTCATCGCCGTAACTTGAAAGCTTAAAAAAATCCACTTCGCAATCGGCATTAACATTTTTAATTAAGTCGGCAAGAAACAGGAAGGCACCGTTCAACACGCCTATAAAAACAGGCGCCTTGCCCGCATAATCTTCGGATATTTGTTTTCCAAGTTCTTTTACTCTTTTTTGTATTACATCTTCTGTTAAAAGAGGTACAAAAACTTCAGTTCCTATTACCAATCTATCGTGCACAGCAATGTTTATTTCAGCCATAATTCGTAAACCTTTTTTGTATGGTTTGTAATTTTAAATCTTTCATCCAACCTTAGCCCCACTACCCAAACAATTTTGTTGTTGTTCGTTAAAACCAGTTGTTCCTTTTTTTTTGACGAAGGTAATTTTTGCTCGTTCAAGAAATCGGATATTTTCTTCGATCCATCAAGACCGATTGGTAAAAATTTTTCACCAACTTTCCATCTGCGGAGTAAGAAATTGCCCTTTATATTGTCGGCAGAAATGAATTCCTTCATTCTTGACGTCGAATATTTAACAGGGAAATTTTTACTTTCCGTTACCGACAGTGTGTTCCCATTAATTTTTACAACATCCCCGGCTTTCAAGAAAATCGGCTCGCCGGCAGAAATTGTTTTTTTTCGAGTTACAATTATTTCTTCTCTTTCCCTTACGGCGTAAAGTTTATTCGTTAGTTCGGCTTTACGTCCCACCTCGTTTTCAATAAGGGAAATTATTTTTTTAATATCGTTAAACGTTACCTGTATGGCAAAGTTTTCTTCAATTAATGATTTAAGAAAAAAGCCGGTTATTTTTTTATCGGTTTCTCTTAGGCGCTTTAAAGAAATTTTTAACTCGTCTTTACCGAAGGACGACGAGTTTGTTAGTGTCTTTTCAACTTCATTGTTTATGACAAGCGCCGCGTCTTTAAATATTTCCGAAGAGTTGAATAACGATTTTACAACATCCGGATTCAATCTCTGTTGAATAAGGGGAATTATTTCGTTCCTTAAAAAATTCCGTTCATAATCGCTGCTTAAGTTTGTAAGATCAACGCGATAATTTAATTTTTCCCCGTCAAGATAATTTAGAATTTCTTCTTTTGTTATATTGAGGATCGGCCTGATTATATTACCTCTCATGAAAGGAATACCCGATATCCCTTTTAAACCGGCGCCCTTTATCAGATTAAGTAAAACAGTTTCGGCGTTGTCGTTACAATTATGCGCGGTTGCAATTTTATTGTAACCGTATTTTCTCCCGACCTTTTCGAATTCGGAATATCTTACTTTTCTTCCGGCTTCTTCAAGTGAAATTTTATTTTTACAGGCAAAGCTTTTTACTTTTTTACTTATCCTGTGTAATACGATTCCCAAATATAAAGAAAGATTCACGCAAAATTCTTCATCTTCAAGAGCCGCTTTGCCTCTAATCATGTGATTGACGTGAATCGCACCAACTTTGATATTTAATTTGTCACTATACTTAACAAGAAAACGGAGCAGAAAAACCGAGTCGGGTCCGCCGCTTAACGCAACAAGAATTTTGTCTCCTGTTTGGATAAGATTCTTTTCCCTGATAAAATTAAGTACCTTTTGCTCGGTTTTTTTCATTATCTCAGAAGCCTAACTGTTCCCTAATATTGAACTGCCTTCCGCTTTTCCTTCCATTATTCGTTCTACATATTTACCCAGCACGTCGAATTCCAGGTTAACCGTATCGCCGGGTTTCTTTGTAGCGAATATCGTCTCTTCCCATGTATGTGGAATTACCCCGACCGAAAATTTATTTCCCTCAAGCTTTGCAACGGTCATGCTAACGCCGTCAATAGCAACCGAACCTACGTAAATAAGGTAGTGTTTAAATTCTGCCGGAAATACTATTGTTACAAAATGACTGTTTGAGAGTTCATTAATTTCAGCCACTTTGCCTATTGTGTCTACATGCCCCAAAACAAAATGCCCGCCCAAACGCGCGTCGGCTTTTAAGGGTCTTTCAAGGTTCACTTTGTCATTTATATTTAGCGTGCCCAGGTTTGTCTTCTTCAAGGTTTCTTCAATGGTATCAACCGAAAAGGAATTGCCTGTCATTTTTACAACCGTTAAACACACGCCGTTTACGCTTACACTGCTTCCTATTTTCAGATCATCCATAACTTTTGCGGCGGTAATGGTTAATTGATAACCTTCGCCGGTTGAGGTTTTACCGCTTAACTTACCTGTCTCTTCAACTAAACCCGTAAACATTTTTATTCCTCAATAAAAGATTAAACGAAATTTTTGCTCATCAAAAAGCCCTGATGCAATTAGTAAATTTATAGAACTAATAAAAAAATAACCGGTTTATTTAACCAGCTCTATCAAAATGTCATCTCCAACTTTTTCAACATTATTTACCTGAAGTTTTAACGACTTCCGAATGCTTCTTATTCCAAGGTCTCCAACAACGGGCAAACCGTCTCCCAAAATTTTGGGTGAAACAAACAGCAAAAGCTCATCATACAAATTTTGTTTTATAAAAGAAGTAAAAACTTTATTTCCGCCTTCTACAAGTATTGATGCAATATGCAACTTGGCAAGTTCCCTTAATGCTTGCTTAAGGTCCAGCTTCCCCTCGTCGGTTTCTTTAATAAATAAAATATCGGCTCCCATCGAAAATATTTTGTTTACCTTTTTCTTTTTTACAAAACTCTTTTCGGAAGTAAGTATTATCAAATTTTTTTCGCTGCTGGTAAACAACTTTGATTCTAAAGACAAATTCAATTTGTCATCGATAACAATCTTTTTAGGATTTCTGCCTTCGGTAAGCCTTACGGTTAAACTGGGATTATCTTTTTTTACTGTTCCGGCACCAATTAGAACCGCATCATACTGGGCTCTTAACGCGTGCACCCTCCTGCGGGCATCTACCGAAGTAATCCATTTGGATTCCAGGTTCCTGTCGGCAATTTTCCCGTCGAGTGTTTGCGCCGCTTTGAGCGTAACGTAAGGAATTTTTTTCGTTATATATTTAAAAAAGAATTTGTTAAGACTTATGCACTCTTTTTCCTGGAAACCTACTTTAACTTCGATCCCCGCGTTTTTAAGTTTTTTAATTCCCTGGCCGCTAACAAGCGGATTCATATCCATTGTACCTACAACCACGCGCTTAACTTTTTTTTCAATTATTTTATCTACGCAAGGCGGGGTTTTGCCGTGGTGGCTGCAAGGCTCAAGGTTTACGTATAATGTTGAGCCTTCAATATCTTCCGTGGCGGATTCAATTGCATTAATTTCCGCATGGTTGTATCCGTATTCTTGATGATATCCGGCTCCGAGAATTTTATCATTCTTTACGATTATACAACCTACCAGAGGATTCGGACTAACATGCCCTATCCCCTTTTTTGCAATTTCAATTGCAAGTTGTATGTAAGATTCATCGGTCAAAAGTTTTTTTTACTATTTTATTGATAAGATTTCAAATTCCAATAAACCGGCGGGAGCATTTACTTTTACATTTGCGCCAATTTTTTTCCCCATTAATCCCTGGCCTACAGGTGAAGTTATGGAAATTTTTCCAGCTTGGAAATCAGCTTCTTCCGGTGAAACCAAAGTGTATTCAAAAGTTTTTTGGTTCTTCAAATTTTTTATGAAAACAGTAGAAAGAATATGAACCTCCCCGTCGGGCAGTTGTGAAGGCTCGATAATACGTGCGCGCGAAAGGATGCTTTCCAGTTTGCTAATGCGAAGTTCGAAAAGTCCCTGTTCTTCTTTAGCCGCATCGTATTCGGCGTTTTCCGATAGATCGCCGTGTGCCCTGGCTTCGGCAATTTTTGCCGCAATTTCTTTTCTGCCGTTTGTTTTCATGTCTTGTAGTTCTTTTTCAAGTTCTACAAGTCTCTCTTTGGTTAAATAAACAAAGTTTTGATCTGACATAATTAATAACTCTAAATTGTTTGCAGAGATTTAAAAAAAATTGCCACCGCTTTTTCAGCAGTGGCACTCGAAAATTAAATAATTTAACCAAAGTTGTCAAGCAATAATTCTTTTTGCAGAATTTGACTTTGGTAATAATAAACTGCGGCAACTTTTATTTTTTCTTACGATGTATCCGCAATTAATTAAAACAGCCTTTTTATTTTTGCAAAATCATCTTTCTCGTCGAAATAAAATTCCCCGCTTTAAGAGCATAAATATATATCCCGCTGGCTAAATTCAGTTTTACGTTTTGCGGCGGAAATTCCACTTCATAATTTCCGGCTGCCTGCTGTTCATCTACCAGGTTAATAATTTTCTTGCCTTCAATATCATATACGGAAAGCTTTACAGGAATGTAGCCTTTTGTTTGCACGGGTATGGAGTATGATATTTTTGTAGCCGGGTTAAAAGGGTTCGGATAATTTTGATTCAATGAAAATGAAGCCGGCTTTGTAAGATCGATAGAATCGATTACAGCAACATCTTTTAAGATTTGATTATCGGGATCAAAAAGGATGTAGCCGGGAACTCCCTTTATGCTTATACGAAAATTCTGACTTTGCTGGTTATTAAAAATTGTAACTGCCGTATCGCCCACCGAGGTATAAATTTTCAGTTTGATAGGCATGGTAAAAAATGTAGGATTTGTATTTACCTGTTGAGTAAGGTTCGCTATAATTGTTGATGTGTTGCTGGAGTTAAGTACGTATTTCCATTT
>DAIERC010000155.1 GCA_027347125.1 Ignavibacteriales bacterium | reverse complement strand
TGGTAACTTTTTTGTTATGGTATTTTGTTGCGAGTGCCGCTTTTACTTTATCAATGATTAACTTTATTGCAGTGCTGGTAATAGCTTGCCCGTGCGCACTGGGGCTGGCAACTCCTACCGCAATAATGGTAGGAACAGGTTTGGGCGCGAACAACGGGATATTAATTAAAAATGCCGAAAGTCTTGAAAGGGCGCATAAAATAGATACCGTAATACTTGATAAAACCGGCACTATCACAATCGGCAAGCCAAAAGTAACCGACATAATTAATTTCAACGGTTATGAAGAGAACAAACTGCTTCGGTTAACGGCTTCAATAGAAAATCAATCGGAACATCCGCTTGGCCAGGCTATTGTAGATTATGCGAAAGAAAAGAATCTGCTGTTTAATGAAGTTGAAGGCTTCAATTCCGTAACAGGGCTTGGCCTAACCGGAGTAGTTGAAGGAAACGCAATTGCAATTGGCAATTTAAAAATGATGAATGAGTATGCGGTGAAAACGAAAGAATCGGAACAAACAGCATTAAAACTTTCCGCGGAAGGAAAAACTCCGATGTTTATTTCGATAAACGGCGAACTTTCCGGGGTGATTGCTGTTGCCGATGTTATCCATGAAAATTCCAAGAAAGCTGTTGCTCAATTAAAGGAAATGCATATTGAAGTAATCATGATTACAGGCGATAACGAAAAGACGGCGAAGGCTATTGCTAATCAAGCAGGCATTGATAAGGTTATTGCAGAAGTGCTGCCGCAGGACAAAGCAGAAAATGTAAAGAAGTTACAAAGTGAAGGGAAATTTGTTGCAATGGTAGGCGACGGTATTAATGACTCACCCGCTCTTGCCCAAGCTGATATCGGTATAGCAATCGGCACCGGAACCGATATTGCGATTGAAGCTTCCGACATCACTTTGATGAAAGGCGATTTACTCGGTGTTGTTCATGCAATAAAACTTTCCAATAAAACTTTGAGAACAATAAAACAAAATTTGTTCTGGGCATTTATATATAATATCATCGGGATTCCGGTTGCGGCGTTTGGTTTTTTGAATCCTATATACGCAGCTGCTGCAATGGCTTTTAGTTCGGTAAGCGTAGTTTCAAATTCACTTCTTTTAAGAAAAGCAAAAATTAAATAATATATAAAAGACAGGTGCCTCTGCGGTAAAGTTAAATTACCGCAGAGATACAAAATACCGGCCTTTATAAAACTAATCAAATAACCTTTCACCTAATAAATTTACGGTGCCTGTACGACTGCAATTTCAAAAGGCCGCAATGTAAGTGAAACATTACTAATTACCGGCTCTCCGAAACGAACCCGTGTTGTATCTTCGCTTACTTTTAATTGTTCGCCGCTTACCAGTTCTTGCCAACCGGAAGCCGGAACCTTTTTATCGAACCTTAAGGTAAGTGAGGCCTCTCTGTCTCCCATATTATAGAGAACATACTGTTTCTCGCCGAATAGATACAGCCCTACCTTACCCGGTCCTTCCAAAGTTACTCCAAGCTCTTTATTAAAAGCACGGCGTATCATGTTCAGGGCATCAGCCGGTAATTGTAAAAGGTCGTAACTATTATCCGGCATATTTAGGACATAAATAGTACCGTTCATATACTTTGCGTCGAGCAAAATCCCGTAGTCGTAATCTTCTTTAACAACCGCAACGTCCCTCACATAAGGCCATGTAGTTGTTTCGATGCGGGGAAAAGTAAAAGGCTTATCGGTTTTAACTATGTGTTCATTCCATCCTTCACGCATACGAAATTCGGATGAAGTAACCGTGCCTCCGTAATCAACAAGACTTAAAGTATTTTTAAATTCGGTGTTCTGAAGTTTTTTCCATAACCCCCAGGTCATAAACACATCATGCCCGTTGCGTAAACGCTTTATCATCTTTTCCGCAAGTTGAGAATCTTGAAGGGAATGCAAAGTGAAAATTGCATTTTGACTGTCTGTGGGAAATTTGGCAACAGGCGTAAGCGGAATCCCCGCCATGCCAAGATAACCGAATATGTTGTATTCTCCGGTTGAACCGTAAGGAAGATAAATAGGAACACCACGGCTATCGCCGTGCAACATTCCGGCAACCGTATTAAATTCCGGAAGCATATCACGAAAGTGCGGATACACATCGCTCGATGGATTGGGCGGATAAAGTTGTCCGGCGCACCAAAGAATTATCTCCGGACTTTTTGCAAGCACTGCCTGCCAAACCTGTGCAGCGTAGTCATCGGCCTCACCTTTCATACCGTAATTATCCAACCATGAACCGATCCATTTTTTTGGCTCTACACCTGCGAACCATTTCTGAAAAACATAGCCGCTATAAATGGGAATATGCTGATCCTGCCTTTCCGGGTTGCGTGTTTCAATTCCGACTGCCATTTCATCATACAGATGGGTTTCGTTGTAAACATCATACCCGTTTTGCCGGTGCCCTTCATACCAGTTGGGATATTTGATAATTACTTTTACTTTGGAATTAATTTTTTTTGCGGGATCAATTATATATTTTTTTGATTGCTCAAGTATAAGCTTGGTTCTATAATCCGCCCAACTTTGATTGCCCCTCTCTTCAACGCTCTTTACATCCGTTGCGGTGGTAAAAAGCCAATCGTCAAGAATTATATTATCAAATACTTCTGAAAGAGCTTCCATTCGCTTTTTAAGCGAAGCAAGATCTTCCGGTTTATTATATGTTGAAGGTCCGCCGTGC
>DAIERC010000235.1 GCA_027347125.1 Ignavibacteriales bacterium | reverse complement strand
GTTGTAAACATACTGAATGATTTTAATTCAAAAGTTGAATCCAACCAGATGACCCTGCCGGACGCTCAAAAGCAAGCTTTGGAAATGATAAAGAATCTTCGTTACGAGGGGAAGGAATATTTTTGGATAAATGACCTTCAGGCAAACATGATTATGCACCCGATACAACCGGAGTTTGACGGAAAAAACATGTCGGGGGAGAAAGACCCGAACGGTAAATATATTTTTAGCGATATGGTAAAAATTTGTCGGGATAAGGGAGAAGGCTTAATTACATATATGTGGCCTAAGCCCGGTCATGATAAACCTGTACCTAAAATTTCATATGTAAAACTGTTTGATAAATGGGGATGGATAGTTGGTTCCGGAATTTACGTTGACGATGTTGAGAATAGTATTTATGCCATAACCGGAAACGTTTTTTTAATATTATTCATCGTAATCGGAATAATAATAACAAGCATTTATTTTATTTCAAAAAAAATAACTAGACCGCTTATTGAGTTGCGGGAAGCGGCCAACAAAGTTGCCGAAGGTGATGTTGATGTTTCAATCCAAAGTAATTCCAATGATGAAATTGGGCAACTTGAAAAATCGTTTGTACTTCTTATTGCCGACATGAAACTGCAGGCACAGGCCGCTCACTCGATTTCGAGCGGTAATTTGGATATAGTTCTCAAGCCGAAATCCACTAAAGACATACTTGCCATCAGTTTAATTGAAGTAATTACGACACTAAAAAATCTTGTGGAAGAATTAAAAAATCTTACCGGCAATGCGCTTAACGGTAACCTGGCCAAAAGGGGCGACGCCGGTAAATTTCAAGGCGGATATAAAGATATTGTAAACGGAGTTAATACAACGCTGGATGCGGTAATCGCGCCTATAAAGGAAGGCTCAAATGTATTGGAGCAACTGGCAAAGGGTGATTTGACGGTTAAAATGACTGGAGATTATAGGGGCGATTACCAAATAATAAAAAATAGTATTAACTCAGTCGCCGAATCTTTGAGCAATACTATAAGTGAGGTAACCGAAGCGGTAAGCGCTACCGCGTCCGCTTCGAACGAGATAAGCTCCAGTACTGAGGAAATGGCTTCCGGGGCGAATGAGCAAAGCGCACAAACCACTGAAATTGCCAGTGCGGTTGAGGAGATGACAAAGACTATTCTCGAAAACTCCAGGAACGCTTCTTATGCCGCCGAAACAGCAAAGATGTCCGGCGATAAAGCAAAACAAGGCGGACTGGTGGTACAGCAAACAATTCTCGGGATGAACAGGATAAGCGAAGTTGTTTCGAAATCGGCGGAAAAAGTTTTTACGCTCGGCAAAAACAGCGATAAAATCGGCGAAATAATTCAGGTGATTGACGATATTGCCGATCAGACCAACTTACTTGCTTTGAATGCCGCTATAGAAGCCGCCAGAGCGGGCGATCAAGGCAGAGGTTTTGCGGTTGTAGCCGATGAAGTAAGAAAATTAGCGGAAAGAACTACTAAAGCCACAAAAGAAATTGCCGAGATGATAAAAGAAATTCAAAAAGAAACCGCCTCTGCCGTGGAATCAATAGGGCAGGGAACATCGGAAGTGGAAAAAGGAAAAGTATCTGCTGTTGAAGCCGGCAAAGTACTGCAAGAAATAATTGAAGGAGCGCAGAAGGTTAGCGATATTGCCACTCAGGTAGCCGCTGCAAGCGAAGAACAGTCGTCTGCCTCCGAGCAAATAAGTAAAAATATTGAAGGTATAAGCAACGTTACCCAGCAGTCAACTTTGGCAATTCAGCAAATAGCCAGAGCCGCGGAGGATATGAACAAACTTACCGCTAACCTTCAGGGAATGATATCCGGCTTTAAACTGGATAAACAAATCAGCAATTATGCCGTAAGAAAAAACGGTAAAATTGTCCACGCATGATATTTTCATAAAGTGTGGTTAAAAATTTTAACCACACTTAATTTATACTTCAAACAAAATTGCACATAATAATCATCTCTTTTCTTATCTTTCGAAAAACATTTTTACGGATCTCAAACCTAAATGAAACTGGAAGAAATTTTTGAAAGATATTTGGAGAACGATTCCTCGGCGTTCTTTTATACGCCACCCATATATAGGTATAGCTTCTCTTTCGTATTTATAAAGCCTTCTGAAATTATTACCGTGAAAAACCCGGGCGAATTAAGCAAAGCGCTTGATGCTATTGATGTTCAATATAAAAACGGAAGGGCAGGTTACGGATACATTAAATATGAGACCGGTTATCTTTTGGAAAAAAAATTATCCCGCTTTTATGAAACGGATAATTTACCCCTTATTAAATTTTGTTTCTTCGAAAAAAAGAATATAAAAATAATAAAATCTTCCGGGATAGACTTTACCTCCGGCGGATTTGAAAAAAACTATGAAATCAACTCGTTTAAGATTAATACCACCAAGAGAGAATTTGTTAAAAACATTCATCAAATTAAAAATCAAATTGCCGAAGGAAATACATACCAGGTAAATTATACGGTGAAGGGGAAGTTTAAATTTGCCGGGAATTACATCCAACTGTTTAAGAACCTTGTCTTTAACCAATCCGCCTCTTACACGGCCTTTATAAATAATGGTGGGGAGATTGTAATATCGATGTCGCCCGAACTGTTCTTTTCATTACGCGGTAATGAGATTATAACCAGGCCGATGAAGGGGACGATTAAAAGAGGTTTGAATATTTCTGATGATTTGCTCAAAGAGAAAATATTAAAACAAGGTGATAAGACGAGGGCCGAAAATATAATGATCGTTGATCTTCTTAGAAATGATTTCGGGAAGATTTCGCGTTTCAATTCGGTAACTGCCAAGAAAATATTTAAAATTGAAAAATATGAATCTTTGTTTCAAATGGTTTCCGATGTAAAAGCGACATTGAAACCGGGAGTAAATCTAAAAGAGATTATTACAAATGTTTTCCCGTGCGGTTCCATTACAGGTGCCCCAAAAATAAAAACTATGGAAATAATTAATTCCCTGGAAAAAGAGAAAAGAGGCATCTATACCGTCGCAATCGGAATTGTCGGCAAAGACAAGTGTGTGTTTAATGTAGCAATAAGAACAATTGTA
>DAIERC010000234.1 GCA_027347125.1 Ignavibacteriales bacterium | reverse complement strand
CGGCATAGTTCTTCACCAGGGAAAAATTGCGGAAATGGCTACCGGCGAAGGTAAAACACTTGTTGCAACTCTCCCTGTTTATTTAAATGCCCTTACCGGCCGTGGTGTTCATCTTGTTACGGTTAACGATTACCTGGCTCTTCGCGATAGCGAGTGGATGGGAGAAATTTATAAGTTTCACGGCTTAACTGTTGGCGTCATTCTTAATACAATGGATCCTGACCAGAGGAAAAAAGAATATAATTGCGACATTACTTACGGTACGAACAACGAGTTCGGTTTTGATTATCTTAGAGACAACATGGCTATCGAAAAAGATTTTCAAGTTCAAAGAGGCCATAATTATGCGATTGTAGACGAAGTTGACTCCGTGCTTATAGACGAAGCCAGAACTCCTCTTATTATTTCCGGACCGGTTGAAACCGATGACCAGAAATTTGATGAGATGAAACCTAGAGTTGAAAAACTTTTCAGGCTTCAATCCGGCTACGTTGCAAAAATAGTTCAGGAAGCCGAAGACTTGCTGCAAACCGGAAACAAAGATGATGCTACCCAGGCGGGAATTCAATTATTAAGAGCTTACAGAGGATTGCCCAAAAATAAAAAACTTGCTAAAGTACTTAGCGAGCCCAATAATAAAAAACTTCTTCAATCTACCGAAATGGAATTCCTTCGTGAAAAAGCGAAGAATATGTTTATTATTGACGACGAACTTTATTTTGTTATTGATGAAAAAAACAATACGGTTGATGTTACCGATAAGGGGCGTGAGGAACTTGCAAAAGGAAGCGGGCTTGAAAAAGATTTCTTTATTCTGCCTGACCTTGGTACCGAAATGAGCAAACTGGAAAACGACACAGAACTTACCGAAGAAAATAAGATTAAGAAAAAAGACGCTCTCTATCATCGCTATTCCGAAAGCAGCGACAGAATTCATACTATTCATCAACTTGTAAAAGCGTACACACTTTTTGAAAAAGATGATGAGTATGTAATAACCGAAGACGGTAAGATTGCTATTGTTGATGAATTTACCGGCCGTGTTCTTCCCGGAAGAAGATATTCCGATGGCCTGCACCAGGCTATAGAAGCAAAAGAAAATGTAAAAGTTGAAAAGGACACTCAAACTCTCGCGACAATTACGCTTCAAAATTATTTTAGAATGTATAACAAACTTGCCGGTATGACAGGTACAGCCGAAACCGAGGAAGCAGAGTTTTATGAAATTTATAAATTGGAAGTTGTTGTTGTTCCTACAAACAAACCGGCTGTTAGGGATGATATGGATGACGCAATTTTCAAAACCAAACGAGAAAAGTTTAACGCGGTAATTGACCAGATTGAAGAATTAAGGAAACAGGGACGTCCTGTTCTTGTCGGTACCACTTCGGTTGACGTTTCCGAAACTTTAAGCAGAATGCTTAAAAGAAAAGGAACACCGCATAACGTATTAAACGCGAAACAGCACCAGCGAGAAGCGGAAATTGTAGCCCACGCCGGTGAAATAGGAGCAGTTACAATTGCTACAAACATGGCCGGTCGCGGTACCGATATTAAACTTGGTGCCGGCGTAAAAGACAGGGGTGGATTGTTTATCCTGGGCACGGAAAGACATGATTCAAGAAGAATTGATAGGCAGTTAAGAGGTCGTTCCGGCCGTCAGGGCGATCCCGGTTCTTCAAAGTTCTTCCTTTCTCTTGAAGATGATCTTATGCGCCTTTTCGGCAGCGAACGTATTTCATCGGTAATGTCTAGAATGGGATTGCAGGAAGGTGAAGTAATCCAGCATCCGTTAATTACCAAATCGGTTGAAAGAGCCCAAAAGAAAGTTGAGGAAAATAACTTCTCAATTAGAAAACGTTTACTGGAATATGACGACACGATGAATCAGCAGAGAGAAGTAATTTATACCAGAAGAAAACGCGCGTTGCAAGGTGACAGGCTGAAAAGTGAGATATTTGAATATCTTGAAGAATATATAACAGAGACCGTTGATGCCGGTTTCGATGATGTACTTGCTGATAGTATCAAAGAAAAAATGCTTCACTCAATATTGATTGAGTTCCCGCTGGAATCGGTGGAATTTGAAACACTAGGTAAGGACGGTATAAAAGCCAGAATAATGGATACAGCTAAAACTTTCTATAAAAAGAAAGAGGAAATGCTCGGACCCGAATTAATGGCCAGGTTAGAACGATACGCCGTGCTTAGCGTAATAGACCATAAATGGAAAGAACATCTCCGCGAAATGGATGATTTGAAAGAGGGAATCGGGCTTAGAGCATACGGGCAGAAGGATCCTCTTGTTGAATATAAAGTAGAATCATTTAAATTATTTAGTGAACTTCTCATTCAGGTTAGAGACGAAATTGTTTCGTTCGCATTTAAATTTTTCCCTCAGGCCGCAGAAGAAGTTCACGTAAAAAGAAAACCTATTGGAAGAATTAGAGAAATAAAACAAAGTACCGATAATATAGGCCTTTCGTCTGCAGGCAGCCCTTCAAACGGCGAGGGTGAGACTGCCGTAAAAGTTCAGCCGGTTCGTGTTGAAGAAAAAGTGGGGAGAAACGATCCATGCCCTTGCGGAAGCGGTAAAAAATATAAACATTGCCATGGAAAATAATCGGAAATTTTATCATGAAAAAAATCGAAGCAATTATTCGCCCCTTCAAACTAGATGAGGTTAAAGAAGCTTTACTTGAAGAAGGCGTTCGCGGTTTAACTATTTCCGAAGTGAGAGGATACGGGCGGCAAAAAGGGCATACCGAAACTTATCGAGGCAGTGAATATCAGATAGAATTTATTCCGAAAATAAAAATTGAAGTTATTGTTGATGCTTCAAAAGTAGATGTGGTTATCGAGGCTATTTTACGCACTGCGAAAACCGGGCAAGTTGGGGATGGTAAAATTTTTATTTATGATGTCCAGGATGCAATTAGGATAAGAACCGAAGAATCTGGAAAGGATGCTCTGTAAAATATTTTACCTTTTACTTTACTTTTATCTTTTTTAGCTTCCCTTATGCAAAATAAAATTCGAGAGACATTGAAGAAATTAATAATTTTTGTTTTTCCGGTTTTCTTTTTTTACGGTTGTGGAGTTTGGACAAACTTTACAACCTATTTTAATTTATATTACAATTCCTCGGACCTGTTCAACCAGGCTGAAACCGAAATTAAGACACAGAACAAAGAAATTTTTTCTACCGATGAAAAACCTCTTCCTACACTTGCCAGTACCAATATTCAAAAGGTAATTGAAAAATGCTCCCAGATTTTGCAATTCCATTCGCAAAGCAGTTTTGTTGATGACGCGCTTTTAATGCTGGGCAAATGCTTTTACTATCAAGACAACTACGAAAAAGGTCTAAGAAAATTTAATGAACTACTATCAACGCAGCCTAATTCCGATCTTGTACTTGAAGCTAATTTGTGGATCGGCAAGACACAGATGAAAATGAAAAACTACGATAGTGCCTTGGTTACGCTTAAAAATGTTGTTGAAAAGGGGCAAAAAGACGGCAACCGCAAAATTGTAGAAGACGCGTATGTTGAGGAAATTAAATATAGAATTGTTCAGCAGGATTACTCTGGGGCTATTTCTTTGCTCGAAGATTTTCTTAAAGTATCCAGGAACAGCGAAACAAATGCCCAGGCAGCCTATGAATTAGGGCTTCTTTATGTTGACCAAGGAGATTTGCCCAACGCAATCAAATCCTTCAAAAGCGTAAATAATTACTCTCCAACTTATGAAGTACAATTAAATTCTGAAATTGAGCTTGGCAAAACATTAAGAGAAAACGGCGAACCGGGCAAGGCGCTTGATATATTTAATTCGATGCGTTCACAGGCAAAATATATGGATGCATTTAATCAAATTGAAGTGCAAAAAGGTATTACGCTTTACAAAATGAATCGCGTTAATGAGGCCGTTGATCAGCTGGTTGACGTTGATACTCTTTATTCCAGAACTCCAAGTGCGGGTTTAGCCGAATACGAATTAGCAAAAATATTTGAAACCGAATATAAGGATTTCGACAGCGCCTCGGTTTATTATAATAAAGCCTTAACTAATTCTTTGCCGGAAGACTACGTAAAAGATGCGCGCAATAAAGTCGACTTATTAAAAAAATATCATGATATTGTTACCGGTTTTGAAAAAATAAAAAAAGATATTCTTTACGTGCAAAAGCCGGAAGAATTTGTAAAAGATTCAGTTGCGTATGTTCAGAAACAATCAGAACTGGAACAAGAGAATCGGTTGAAGGAAAATCGTTTGATAGAAAACCGCTTAAGAGACAATCCCACTCAGGAGAAGGTGAAAGATACAGCCAATACTTCTGCCAGGCCATTTTTACGCCAGCCTGTTCAGGTTGACAAAAACAATATACCGCCTCAAAGGCCGGTAATTACAATTGATTCTTTACAACATAACTTTGTAAGCGCCGAATTTGAACTTGGCAATATATTGTTTACCGAATTCAATTTGCCGGATTCCGCCTACAAATATTATGATGATATTGTAACTAACCATCCCAAATCTAAATACGAAGCCAGAGCGCTTTATGCACTTGGCAGTTACTTTTTGGTTGAGAATGATACCGTTAAGGCGGACAGCCTGTTCAATATAATTTATAACAATTATAAAAACGAAAACATTGTAAACGCAGCCGCAAATAAATTGAATAAACCGTTTATTAATCTTAACTATGATTCTGTTGAAACATTACATTCTGCGGCCGAAAAACAGCTGGACAGTAGCAAATTCGATTCTTCCCTGATAAACTTTTATGCGATATTTAAAAATCATCCTAAGTCTGTTTATGCCGCCAAAGCATTGTACGCGAGCGGCTGGGTTTTGGAAAATAAACTTAACCTTGTAGATTCCGCTGCCGTGGTTTACGATACTTTAGCTGCGGAGTACCCGGCCTCTGTTTATTCAAAGGCAATTATGCCCAAGTTGTCATTTTATAAAGAACAAAAAGCAAGACTGCTTAAACAAGGAACTGATTCTTTAGGCACCGGCGTTACGGCTGCTGATTCCTCTACCAAGGAAATTCGCTTGCAGAAAAAAAACATTAAAGACGAAATGGTTGAAGGAAAAAGCGATACTACCAAGAACGCAAGTTTGAAGGATGACTTGTTAGAAAAAGCAAGAGAAAAATTATTAAAGCAGGAAGAGCAAGCAAATCCCGATACTTTGATTAGAATAAACAGAAGATTTATTAAAAAATAATTTCAACATCTGGATAGCCGTTTCTTTTACTTAAGTTTTTATACAAGCGTAAAAATTCCTTGTCGGTATTTATGCATATTTCAAAACTACAATTTCCTGAAAACGAACTTGCTGTTTTATTTAGTAAATTTTTGTTTTATGCTGAAAAAAGAAAAACGCAATCGTTATTTCTTTATGCGCTTTTCATTTTATACTTCAGCATACCTTCGTTTCAAATTCCGCTTCTGGAGTTCAGCCATTTCCGCCTAACATCATTAATGGAACAGCGGGCAATTCAGCACGGATTATTGTTTTATCCAAAACAATCTTGGGTTAGCATTGATGATGTTAATCCCAAACTACTAAAGGCCATTCTTGCTCTTGAAGACGGGGCGTTCTTTACACATAAAGGAATAGACTGGGAACAGCTAAACAAATCTCTAAAAGCAAATAAGCGAAGAGGCCGCGTAATAAGGGGAGGCAGTACAATTACAATGCAGCTTTCAAAAAATCTTTATCTTACAACTGAAAGGAATGTTTTAAGAAAAGCTAAAGAAATGCTGATTACTTTCCGAATGGAAAAAGAGATTTCCAAAAGAGCGATTTTACAAAACTATATAAATGCGGTAGAATGGGGCCACGGAATATTCGGTGTAAAGGAAGCATCGGAAAAATATTTTAGTAAAGAACCGAAAGATTTAACAACTAACGAATGCGCGCGTTTGGCCGCCGTAATTCCGTCACCATTGGAGCACGCTCCTAACACAAACTCACGTTATGTGCTTCGGCGAGCTGCGATCTCGATGGCGCGAATGAATGATATTATCCTTTTCCCCAAACATTAATAATGAAAAGAAGAGAGTTAAAAG
>DAIERC010000137.1 GCA_027347125.1 Ignavibacteriales bacterium | reverse complement strand
AATCCTTTTAACAACGCGCCGCCGCCGGTTATCATTACCCCGCGGTCAAGTATATCCGCCGATAATTCGGGAGGAGTTCTTTCCAAAGATTGACGCACCGCATCAACTATCTGAACAACGGCCTCGTTTAGCGCCTCTCTAATTTCCACGGAGCTTACTTCGGTGGTTTTGGGAATACCACCAACCAGGTCGCGCCCCTTAACTTGAATTGTAATTTCTTCTTTTAAAGGTACAGCCGAACCTACTTCGCATTTAATAGCTTCAGCTGTTCTTTCGCCGATAAGGATGTTATGATTTTTTTTGAAGAACTGCATTATCGCATAATTCATCTCGTCGCCAGCAATTCTTATTGATTCTTCATTAACAATTCCGGACAACGCGATAACCGCTATTTCCGTAGTACCTCCACCTATATCAATTATCATATTTCCTACGGGCGCTTCAACGTCTATACCGATGCCTATTGCAGCGGCCATCGGCTCGGCAATAAGATGAACTTCTTTAGCGCCTGCGTGCTCGGCACTGTCACGCACCGCGCGTTTTTCAACTTCGGTAACGCCGCTGGGAACAGCAACCACAACTCTTCTGCTGGATAACGCACCAACTCTTACCTGTTTAATAAAAGCCCGGATCATACCTTCGGCAATTTCAAAATCAGCAATAACGCCGTCGCGCATCGGCCTGGTAACACGAATTTCTTTATGCTCTCTTCCCTGCATTTCTTTCGCTTTATTGCCGAGAGCAATAATTTTTTTTGTATTCCTGTCAAAGGCTACAATTGACGGCTCGTTAAGTACAATGCCTTTGCCCTTAACATAAATAAGAGTATTAGCCGTACCTAAATCTATGGCAATATCTGCCGAAAAAAAGTCAAAAACTCCCATAAAGCCTCTTAGTGTTTAAAGTGTCTTACACCTGTAAAAATCATTGATATGTTATTTTTATTCGCAGCTTCAATAACTTCGCCGTCTCTAACGGAACCGCCCGGTTGAACTACGGAAGTTGCACCGCATTTAATAATTTCAAGTAAACCGTCTGCAAAGGGGAAGAAAGCATCGGAAGCGGCAACCGAACCTTTTAGGTCCAGGCCGTGTTCTTCGGCTTTCATATACGCTATTTTTGCAGAGTCCACTCGAGACATCTGCCCTGCTCCTACACCAAGAGTTGCTTTGTCTTTTACAAAAACGATAGCGTTGGATTTTGTGTGTTTGGCTACCGTCCATGCAAAGTAAAGGTCTTCTAATTCGGCTTGAGTCGGTTTTTTATTTGTAGCAATTTTTATTTTTGATTCGTCTAAAATTTCCCTATCCGCATCTTGAACAATTACTCCGCCAGGAATATTTCTAAACATAATTTTGTCTTCACGTACGGATTTAAGTTGTCGCAGTAATCTTCTGTCTTTTTTCTTTGCAAGAATTTTCAAAGCGCCTTCGGTATAAGAAGGAGCCGATACTATTTCAAGAAAAATCTCGTTTAATTTTTCGGCTGCGGCTTCATCAACAGTGTTAGTAAAGGCTACAATGCCGCCGAATGAGGAAACCGGGTCGAATTTTAATGCGCGTAAATAGGCGTCTAGCGCGTTTTTGCCTTTGGCCGCACCGGCGGGATTTTGGTGTTTGATTATCGTACAGGTGTTGTCGCCAAGATCTTCGGCAAGTTCTACAGCCGCAATTAAATCCAGAATATTGTTGTACGAAATTTCTTTGCCGTGAAATACTTCGAAGTAATCATGGAACCTTCCGTACAGCGCCGCATGCTGATGCGGGTTCTCGCCGTATCTTAAGGTTTTTTCTACGGGATAATTTACTCGTATGTGCGATGACGGAAGTTCAAATTTCTTTTCCAGAAAGTTTGCAATGTAAGTATCGTATTGTGCCGTATGAGAAAACGCGGCAACAGCTAACCGGGTTTTTGTTTCAATGCTTACGTTACCTTTTTTCAATTCGTCCGCGAACCCGCTATATTGATCCGGGTTAGTTAAAATAGAAACGAACTTATAATTTTTTGCGGAAGCTCTTATTAAACTGGGTCCGCCGATATCTATGTTCTCAATTATCATATCCAGCGTTGAGTCCGGATTTTCGGCTGTTTTTACAAACGGATATAAGTTAACGCAAATAATATCTATAGGCAGTATGCCGTTCTCTTCCGCCTCTTTTTTATCTTCCTCGTTATCGCGCCGAAAAAGTATCCCGCCGAAAATTTTCGGATGTAAAGTTTTTACCCTGCCGTCAAACACTTCAGGAAAACCGGTTAACGAACTTATCTCGGCTACTTCAATTTTTGATTGTGACAACATTTTAGCCGTATTACCGGTTGCAATTATTTGATACCCAAGGCTTACAAGCGATTGCGCAAATTCTACAATGTTCGTTTTATCGGATACGCTAATTACTGCTAACTTTTTCAATTTCAAACCTTAAATTTCATATTCATTAAAAAACCATTACACGGTTATCAACAAATTTCACATTCCCCTCGGCAAATTTATTTACCACGTAAGGAAGTAATTCATGCTCTGCTTTTAAGACGCGTTCGGCAATTTCCTCCGCAGATTTTACATCAGATATATCGACGCATCTTTGAGCTATTATTTTACCGGTATCGTATGTTTCATCCACAAAATGTATAGTAACACCCGATACTTTTGCGGAAGACTCAAACACCGCCTTGTGCACATTCATCCCGTACATGCCTTTGCCTCCGAAAGACGGCAACAACGCAGGATGAATATTTATAATTTTCTTACTGTATCTTTTTATTACTTCATTGGGAATGAGTTTCAAAAAACCCGCAAGTACTATAAATTCTATTTCAAGTTTAGATAGTAAGCCGGGAAGCTCATTATAGCCGGTACAACCTTCCTTATCGCCAAGACTAAATGCCGGTAGAGAATATTTATCAGCTATTTGAAAAGCCGGGCAGCTAATTTTATCACTGATAACGGCTTTTACTTCTACAGTTTTATATTCTTTCTGGGAATCTAATATCGCTTGAAGATTTGAACCTCGACCCGATACAAATACAGCTATTTTCAAAATAACTCTATCTTAAAAAGTGATCCAAATTAGTTAAATAGTAAAAAATTGTCAATGCAAACACCGCATTTTGCCGGAAAAACCAGAGAAAATTATTCTTTTGCAGTTAAAGCGAAAATCATATTTTTAAGTTTCTTCTGGTAATCAAAATCGGAATACTTCTCTGCTTCCTCAACAAGGCTTTTAAAATTTTTCTCATTGCCTAATTTTTTGTTTGCTCTGGCAGCATAATAACATGCGTAAGGTTTTATCCAGCTTTCACCAAAGTTATTAAGCACTTTTGCGGTTAAAGCAAAATTGGCCGATGACTTAATTAAGCCCATCTGATAAGCGGCCTCGCTTAAGTTAAGATATATTTCCGCCTTAGACCTATCAGTTTTAAGATCTTCAAGCAGATTCGACAGCGAGTCGTACGCAGCATGATATTTTGCGTTGTCTATCATATTAGAATATTTAATAAGATCAATTTCATCCCCAGACAATGGTGCTTTTATTAATGCCGCCGCTCTTCTTTCAGCATACACATCGTCTTCAATATCCATGTTTCCTTTTTCCGTAAGCTTATAACATTTAATCGCGTCATCACGGTCGCCGGTAATTTCAAAACATAAACCGAGCCTATAATAGGCAATACCGGTGTAATCATTATCGCGGGCGTTGTGCACAAAATTACGATAGAAATCTTTTGCCGCTTCAAATTTATTTTGCTTAAAAAGTACATCACCCATCAGAAAATTAGAAAACGCGGTAACCTGTTGAAAGTTTGTATCTTTAACAGATATAATCTTGGTAAGTATTTTATCGGCCTCAATAAGTTTTCTTCTTTTGATATCAAGTACGGCGTCGGAATAATTAAAAAGAAGATTATTGGGATATCTTTCAACCAACGCTTTAAGATACACAGCGGCCTTGTCGTACTCAAAAAGGAAATCCGATAAAATTTGGGATAAATAATATTGCGCTTCAACCTTAGAAATATTGCCGACTTTTGCCGCCTTCTTAATATAACCGAGACCTAAATCCACATCGCCGTGAATGCCGGCCAAACTTAGCGCCCATTTAAAAGCGGCGGGTATTTGTCCCACGGCAAAATTGTAGAGCCCCAGCCCAAGGTATGCGTCGTAATAAGTTGAATCGGCTTGAAGTGTTTTTCTAAGATACGATTCCGATTTTTTACTAGCCCATACGGCATCCAAAAACTTTTCCGCTTTTGTAAAAGCAAGCGCCCTGTAGCTGTAATCGGCTCCTAAGATGTATAAGATTCCTACGTCTTGGTGTTCCTTTTCCATCAACCGGTCTCCCTTGGATATAGCGGTATCGGAATAAGCAATAAATTCGTCAAAATCTTTTTTATCCTGGTTGCTCATATAGCGCCAGAGATAAATGCTTGATTGGTAATGGTACCCGCGCGGGTCGTTAGGATATTCGTCTATCATTTTTTGGAAAATATCTTCAGCTTGTTTCCACTTGAAGTCATATTCCAGTTCTAATCCTCTTTTAATTGCTCTTACAATTGACTGTTGAGCAAATGTAAAATTAGTGCCGCAAAAAAGCAGCAGTGCGGTTATTATGATAAAAGAATTATTCAAACCGCCGTGGCTTGAATTGTTAAAATTTTTTCTTCCTATTATTTTTTTCACTTGCAGAAGCATTGATGATGGATTAATCATTTGAAGTACCGGCACCTTTATCTTCTGCATATTTCAAAGAAGCTTTTACAAATTCTCTAAATAAGGGATGTGCTTTAGTAGCTCTAGACTTTAATTCAGGATGGAACTGGCAACCAAGAAACCAGCGATGCGAAGGCAACTCAGCAATCTCAACCAGTTCTCTGTCGGGGGACAAACCGCTTAAACGCATGCCGTGCTCAACCAGTGTGCCTCTAAACTTATTGTTAACTTCGTAACGATGTCTGTGCCGTTCCGAAATATAATCTGTTTTATAGGCTTCCTTCGCTTTAGAGTTTTCTTCCAGAACACACGGATAAGCGCCAAGCCTCATGGTGGCTCCCATGTTCTTTATGTTTTTCTGATCGGGCATTAAATCTATTACGCTGAATTTATTCTTTTTAAATTCGCTGCTGTGAGCTTTTGAAATACCGCATACATTTCTTGCAAACTCAATAATGGCACATTGAAGCCCCAGGCATATGCCGAAGAAAGGAATATCATTTTCTCTTGCGTATCTTATTGCTCTTATTTTCCCTTCAATTCCTCTTTCACCGAAGCCGGGTCCGACAAGCAGTCCGCTTATTCCTTCAAGAAGCTTTGCAGGATTTTCGGTTTCAAATTCTTCCGCGCTTATATTTCTAACTATAACCTTAGCATTATTTTCGGCGCCTGCGTGAACAAATGATTCCATTATGCTTTTATAAGCGTCCATGTGTTCAACATATTTACCGCATAAAGCAACTTCAACAGTGCGCAACGGGTTCTTTATCTTATTAACAAGATTATCCCATTCTTCAAGTTTAATTTTCTTGTCGGGAAGATGAAGCCTGTTCAAAACAATTTGATCGAATTTTTCTTTAAATAGAACCAGCGGTACTTCATAAATCGAAGAACAATCGTAATTTGAAATAACAGCCTTCGAATCCACATTACAAAATAAAGCAATTTTGTCGCGCAGGTCCTTTGGTAATTTCTTTTCGGATCTGCATATTAAAATATCCGGTTGTATGCCGAGTTCAAGAAGATTTTTTACGCTGTGTTGTGTCGGCTTTGTTTTAACTTCACCTGCCGAAGCGATATAAGGAACAAGCGTAACGTGAATGCTCATCGTATTGGTTCTTCCGAACTGCAACATCAACTGGCGCATAGCTTCAAGAAACGGAAGGCTTTCAATGTCGCCAACGGTACCGCCTATTTCGGTTATAATAACATCGTATTCGCCGAGCTCAGCAAGCTTGGTCATCCTATGCTTTATTTCATCGGTAATGTGCGGTATAACCTGTACAGTTGCGCCTAAAAAATCTCCTCTGCGCTCCTTGGTTATTACTTCGTTGTAAACCTGCCCGGTGGTTGTATTGTTAGCCTTTGACATATTTACATCCAGAAATCTTTCGTAATGTCCAAGGTCTAGATCTGTTTCAGCACCGTCATCGGTAACAAATACCTCGCCGTGCTGAAACGGGTTCATCGTTCCGGGGTCTACATTAATATACGGATCAAATTTTTGAATTGTAACTTTGAAGCCGCGTTGTTTTAAGAGAAGTCCTAATGAAGAGGCAGTTATACCTTTGCCTAATGATGAGACTACACCGCCAGTAACGAAGATAAACTTAACTTTATTTTTGGTGGCCATTTTAACCGTTTTTGTTTTCCAAATATAGAATTTCTACGCACGAATTTCAATTTTAAAAAAGAAAAAGTGTAAGAAAATTTAATTTTTTTATAAAAAAAAATCCCGGATGCTTTTTTTAGCAAAAGTATCCGAGGATAATTTTTTAAAAAATGATTTTTATGAAACCAAATCCTTTATGTAAGAAGTAGTTACGGATTTAGGTCTGATTATAGGATTTAGCATTGCCCTATTAACAACAGCCTGTGCCGTAAGCCCCAGGCTTCTGGAAACCGCAAACACAACAGTATAATATGAAAATTCACTTAAGCCGTAGTGATAAAGCATCGCCCCCGAAGCAGCATCAACATTAGGCCATGGATTTTTAATTTTGGATATTTTCTTTAATTCTTCCGGCACTACTTCATACAGCAGGTCTACGGTTTTAAATACAGGGTCGTTCGGAAAATGTTTTTGCCCGAATTTTAGAAAAGCCTCAAACCTCGGATCGGTTACTCTAAGTACCGCATGGCCGTACCCAGGAATTACTTTGCCAGAATTTAATGTTTCCCACACAACATCAACAAGTTGTTCTTTGGTAGGAGTTCCGCCCAATTTTTCCATTGTTTCAAGAATCCATTTTAAACTTTCCTGGTTGGCCAAACCGTGTAGCGGGCCGGCAAGCCCGTTAAATCCGCCGGCAAGCGAATAATAAATATCGGATAACGCCGAGTTGATGGTTTGCGTGGTTAATGCGCTTACGTTTCCGCCCTCATGGTCGCAATGAGCTACAAGGTAAAGACGCATTAAATCTTTAAAGTCTTTATTATTGCCGGAAATGCCGAGCATGTGCACGTAATCGCCGGTCCAATCCATATTAGGATCCTGGGCAATAATATCACCTTTGTTAAATCTCATTCTATAAATACCTGCCGCAATGGCGGGAATTTTTGCAACAAGATTTAACGAGTCTTCAAGTGTCGGCTTCCAGTAATCTTCTTTGCGTATTCCTTTTTCATATTCCTCTGCAAAAACAGATTCTTTTTGAAGCGCTAAAATAGCCGTATCCAACATGGTCATCGGGTGGGAGTCTTTAGGCATAGCCTTAAGTACATTCCAGATATATTCGGGCACATGCTTGCGTTTTTTAATATCGGCGCTAAAATCTTCCACCTCTTCCTTTGTAGGAAGTTCGCCGGTTAATAAAAGATAATAAATTTCTTCAGGGGTTTTATTTACCAGGTCTTTAAGAGGCATTCCCCTAATAATTAATCCTTGATCCTGCGGAACACGGGAAGTATCACAAATTAGTGATATAACGCCACGCATACCTCCATATGCCTGCCCAACCGTAACCTGCGATAAAACTTTTTCGCTTCCTTTTTCAAGTAAGCCTTTAGTTTCACTTTTCCAATCCTGGATTTTGTTCGATAGTTTATCAAAAATATTTACCATTCTTAATCCCTTTTTCATTATAAAGAGTAAGGTTAAACTAAAATTCAATTTGCCAAAATTACTTGTTTTTTATTTGGGATTCAATAATTATTGATATCACCAAAGCTTATATTTGATATAACAGTTTATTATTTTACTAACGAATGATTTCTATCAATATTTATTCACTTATAAACTTTATCTTCGCGAAACAAATCTTCTATTCTTTACATTTTCTTTTTCTCTTTAAAGTTCTTCACAAATAAATTATATACATTTTAGCCGGGCAAAATTAATTATCAGAGGGAGGTCTTATGCTACATAATTCTATAATAAAAAAAATTTATTTCACAGCATTAATCATTTTAATAAATTTATCTTTAACATCCGCTCAGGATATAAAGGATATTCAACTTCCACAGCCACAAACCGAAATTGGCAAACCGGTAATGCAGGCTTTACTGCTGCGCTCTTCATCGCGCAATTTCGATTCGAAGCCTTTGCCTTTGCAGGAGATATCAAATCTTTTATGGGCGGCAATCGGAATCAATAGAACGGAATCGGGAAAACGCACAGCGCCTTCGGCAAAGAACGCGCAGGATGTTGATGTTTATGTGGTAATGCAGGAAGGTATATATTTATATGACGCAAAAACACACAGCTTAAACCTTATTACCGCCGGCGATTTGCGGCAATATGCAGGCACACAGAATTTTGTAAAAACCGCGCCGGTTAATCTTATATATGTATCCGATCTTTCAAAGCTTGGTAATCCGGACAGCGACGATACAAAAATTTATTCCGCCGCCGATTGCGCCTTCGCGGCACAAAATGTTTATCTATATTGCGCGTCCCAAAACCTGGCTACGGTTGTCCGCGGCTCTATTGACAGAACAAAGCTAGCGGAGATTTTGAATTTAAAAGAAAATCAAAAAGTTATACTTGCGCAAACAGTCGGGTATGAAAAGTAAGCGGTGGTTTAACGGACTATTATTTAGTAATTCAGCCGGAATAAAATTTTGGATAGAAGAAACAATACCCGGTTTTCCGCGCATTGTTTTTCAATCTAAGTTGGAAACGACTTTCTATTGACGCTTTATCAAACAAGCAAGGTCCTTAACAAACGGCGGTACCGATAGGAATAATACGCCATCATCCTTAACTGTTTCTTCGGATGATTTATCGAAGAATTGTCCTGTTTGAGGATTGAACCAGGTTACTTTGTAATGTCCGGGAGCTAAACCGGGAACATCCTGCATAAGCCCGCCGATTTCTTTCGGCCCGCTTGTATCGCCTATTACAGACCATTGATATTCAATATTCTTTAACCACAAAGCACAGTTGCCGCCGTAATAAATTGAGCGTATCATGCAAGAAGCCTGCTCTATAGGATTCGCTTTTAAATTACCCGGGATAAGATTTTTGAAGATTAAATTCTTTACGTTAAAATTCATAGCGCCGGCAAAACGGGATAAGCCGGCGTACTCGCCCCAAATATTATAATGATCGATGTAGCTGTCCCACCACCAGCTAAGCGGTATAACAGGTGTTTCGCTGAACCATCCCGCCCATATACCGTTATGAAGACCAATATGATGCGGATCTTCTTTGTATGTAAGCTCGCCGCCGCGAAACTCTACGCCGAACTCGCCAAGCACAACAGGCTTTTGGTAATATTCTGTTGTGGCGTCGTACAAATCAATAAAATGCGGAGCAATGTTTAATGAGTTATAATCATGAAACATCGCAAAATCTATCGCGGGTGATTTGAACGCATCAACCAGCTTTTCAAGATAACCTCTTGTTGAACTGGATGAAACAAGATGTTTATGCACATCAATCGATTTTATGTACTCAGCCATCTCAATATGCCAGCGGTTTATCTGAAGTGATTTTCCTGCCATTAAATCGGCTTCGTTAAAAAACTCCCATGCTAAAATATTTGCGCTATGCCCGAACCTGGAGATAATATATTTATACTTTTTCATGAAGTAAAATTTTGCAACCGGGTTGGTAAAAAGCTCAGCTTCGTTTGCGCAAGGGCCGCCGTTTATTTTGTTGTAAGGGTTATCAAGCCACCGGTCTTCTTTGAAAAAGCCCATTCCTTTCGGGGCCACGCCGTGGTAATCGATACAAAGGATAATATAAATTTCGTATTTCTTTGCCAGGTTAAGAATGTAATCCAACTGGCTTGCCGAATTAAGGCTATAACGCCCCAAACCTGTTTCCTTCCATTCAAACGACAGGC
>DAIERC010000119.1 GCA_027347125.1 Ignavibacteriales bacterium | reverse complement strand
TAATGAACGAGTCTCTTAAAACAGAAATTGAACATGCTTTGTCTTCTCTTACCGAAAGAGAAGCAGAGGTAATCAAACTTTATTTTGGATTGAATAAAGAGCATTCTCTTACGCTTGAAGAGATTGGCGATAAATTTAACCTTACAAGGGAAAGAGTGAGACAAATAAAAGAAAAAGCAATTCGCAGACTTAGACATGCTTCCAGAAGCAAAAATTTAAGAGCATATTTGGGTTAGAACGAATGCATAAACCGAACAGATTCATAATGCTATTGCTAATATGCGTAACCGGAATATTTCTTTATTCCGGCTGTGCTGCTTCTTCAAACTCTATCCGATACAACACCAACAAAGAAGATCAAAAAGAAAATAATCAAAGTGTAAGATTCGCAACAAAAAAAGAAACCCCACCGGAAGTTATACAGACTCAGGATTTAGATACGGTGGATGTTGATTCGGACTCGGCAGACTCTGACCCCGACGATATTCCGGCACAAACAAAAAAAATAGATATTGCGGAAGTATTGAAAAAATACAGCACATCTACTGCCGGTAAAAATGTTAATGCCGATGTAAGCGACGACAGGGAAAAAATTTTGATGGAAATAATCAAATACCTTAACACACCCTATAAATACGGCGGTAATTCGAAAAATGGAATTGATTGTTCCGCATTTACTCAAACTGTTTTCAATAGTGCTTTGGATATATCTCTTGAACGCAGCGCCAGTCAGCAATATCATGAGGGCGAAGAAATCCACAGTAAAGATGATCTGGAATTTGGCGATTTGATCTTTTTTAACACTCGCAGAAGAGTAAAACCGGGGCACGTCGGCATCTATATCGGTGATCATTTGTTTGCTCATGCCAGTACCAAATTTGGAGTAATTGTTTCGTCCCTGGACGATGCTTATTATTCAAAACGATATATGGGTGGCCGAAGGATCAAAAATTTAGTCGGTGTAGAAAAAATTTCGGGCAATAATTAAATTTTTTACTTCACACACTTTCATTTCTATATAGTTTAATCATTTCATTAACGCTTCGCTTCTTCTTGCTAAAGTGATACTCCTCAAAAAGCGTATAAGGGTGATTGTCTTGGATTGTATCTATAGAGCTGATAATATAAGTTTAAAATAAATATTGTTAACTTATTGTCAAGGAATTGTTATGCAAAAGAGATTTAATTTTGTTTACTGCTCTTTTTTTACGGCTTTATTTATAGGCGCTCTATTTACAAATATAATTTATGCCCAGCTTAGTTCATTAAAGGATCTCAAATCTGTTACCCAGCAGGTTAATGAAATTAATAAGAGCGTGGATCCCGGTGACCCATGGACCGTGAAAAATATTATTACTCCCGATGAATTGGAAAAAGAATTGAACAGCAAAAATAAACCGGTTGTTTTGCAAGTAGGTTTTGGAGTGCTATACAATCAGGGGCATATAAAAGGAGCTATTTATTCGGGGCCTGCTTCGAGAGAAGAAGGGATCAAAAAGTTAAAGTCGGAAGTAAAAAAAATTCCCCATAGTAAAGAGGTCGTAATCTACTGTGGTTGCTGCGGCTGGGCAGATTGTCCTAACATTCATCCTGCATTTACTACGCTAAAAAAAATGGGATTCGATAATTTGAAACTTTTGTTTTTACCCAACAATTTTACCAAAGATTGGGTTAATAAAGGACTGCCGGTAGAAAAATAAGATTAAAAAAAAGCCGCTCTTTTTTTAGCGGCTTTTAAAAAAAAGGGAAAGAATCTTTTGTTAACTGCAACCCGAAGTAGCGCCGCATGTCATACATTTTAAGCAAGTGCCGTTTCTAACCATTGTTAAACTCTGGCATTCGGTACATATATCGCCGGTATAGCCTTTCTCAATTGCCTGTCTAACTTTTGTTTGCATAGACGATTTTTGAGTGTTAGTCTGTTTTTCATATTTTGCTTCGCTAGACGAAAGTGAATAATTGTAAGAGTTTACTTTTCCTTTATCAAGTTCAACAACTCTTTCGCTAACAACCTCTTCGCTTACAAATTCCGGTTCTATAAATTTCTTAACAATACCGGGAGAAACTTTAGATCTTGATTCATCCGGCTCAACATGCGCCAGGTCGTTTCTTCCGAGGTAAGTAACAGCCAATTCTCTGAAGATATAATCAATAACGGAAGTTGACATTTTAATTTTATCGTTTCCGGAAACTATACCGCTCGGCTCGAACCTTGTAAATACAAAAGCGTCTACAAATTCTTCAAGCGGAACACCATGCTGAAGACCCAGCGAAATAGAAATTGCGAAACAGTTAAGCAAGCTTCTAAATGCGGCGCCTTCGCGGTGCATGTCTATAAATATTTCGCCTAACTGACCGTTTTCATACTCGCCCGTTCTTATATAAACTGATTGTCCGTTTATTTTGGCTTTCTGTGTATAGCCTGTTCTTCTATCCGGCAGCCTTCTTCTCTTGGCTATATAACGATGTATAATTCTTTCGGCAACTTTAACAATATCGTTATTTTCTTTTTCTTCCAGTATTGCTTCAATATCTTCATCGCTTACGGAATTAAGAGGCTGAGAAAGTTTTGAGCCGTCGCGGTATAAAGCATTGGCTTTAACACCTAACTTCCATGATTCCATGTAAGCCTCTTTGATGTCTTCAACCGAGGCCTGGTTTGGAAGATTAATTGTTTTTGAAATTGCACCCGAAATAAAAGGCTGCGCGGCTGCCATCATTTTTATATGTGCGATTGGACGAATGAACCTGGTGCCTTTTTTACCGCATTTATTTGCACAGTCAAAAATAGGATAATGTTCGTGTTTTAAATAAGGAGCGCCTTCAACAGTCATTGTTCCGCAAACATAATCATTTGCAGTGGCAATTTCTTGTTTTGAAAATCCTAGAGCTGAAAGAAGGTTAAAGTCAAACGAATTTACATCTTCTTCGCTTATGCCGAGTTTCTTAACTAAAAAATCAGCACCCAGCGTAAACTTGTTAAATGCAAATCCGAGCTCAAAGACCGAAGGTAAAGTGCTGTCTATCTTACTTAGAATTGTATCGGTAAAGCCTTTCGCTTTTAAAGATTCGCGATTAATGTACGGGCACCCTTCAAGTGTTCCGGAACCTTTTGCGTATTTTACAATTTCATTAATCTGGTCTTTGTTGTAACCTAATCGTTCAAGCGCCGGAGGAATTGATTGATTGATAATTTTAAAATAACCGCCACCGGCAAGTTTCTTAAATTTAACCAAAGCAAAATCCGGTTCTACTCCAGTCGTATCGCAATCCATTACTAATCCGATTGTACCGGTAGGAGCAATAACAGTTACCTGAGCGTTGCGGTAACCGTATTGAGTGCCAAGTTCCAAAGCCTTATCGGCATCTTCTCTTGCCGCTTTAAGCAAGTCCGAAGGACAGAATTTCGGATCGATTCCAACCGGGTAAATAGATAAATCTTCATATTCTTCATGAGGCACGTTGTAGGCCGCTCTTCTGTGGTTACGAATAACGTGTAGCATACTTTCTTTATTCTTATCGTATTTGGGGAAAGTTCCAAGCTCTTTAGCCATCTCGGCGGAAGTAGCGTAAGCGGTCATGTGCATTATGGCAGTTAAGGCACCACATATTGCAAAAGCTTCATTGCTGTCATACGGAATGCCTTGCTGCATAAGAAGTGAACCAAGGTTTGCATAACCTAATCCGAGAGTTCTGAAATTGTAACTTAGCTGCGCAATTTCTTTACTTGGAAATTGAGCCATCAGAACGCTGATTTCAAGAACAATTGTCCACAGCTTAGTTGTATGCCTGTAGGCTTCAATGTTAAATTTTTGTTTTTTCGTATCGTGAAATTTTACCACATTTATTGAAGCCAGATTGCATGCGGTATCATCCAGAAACATATATTCGCTACACGGGTTTGAAGCCTTTATTTCGCCGTCTGAAGGGCATGTATGCCATTCGTTAATTGTAGTATGGTATTGTATACCGGGATCGGCGGAAGACCATGCCGCGAAAGATATTTCATCCCAAAGTTCTCTTGCCTTTAAAGTTTTGCAGGCTTTCGGTTCTCTCTTTTCAGCCTTTGCTTTTTTCTTCTCAATTCTCCAATAAAGATTCCAGTCTCCGTCGTTTATAACGGCATTCATGAAATCATTTGTTACTCTAATTGAATTATTTGAGTTTTGCCCTGCAACCGTGGCGTAAGCATCCGAATTCCAGTCAACATCGTAAACCGGAAATTCTATCGACTTGAAACCGAGTTTTGCAAGTTGAATTACCCTTTCGATATAATTGTTTGGTATCTGTGCTTTTCGTGCTTCGATTACGGCATGTTGTAATTTTTTATTTAAATTTTTGTTGAACCTGTCGTTTTCAGGATGTTCATCGTAGCATGCCTTCATAATGGCATTAAGATGAACATTGCAAAGCTTAGAGCCCGTAACCAGCGCGGCTACCTTCTGCTCTTCAACAACCTTCCAGTTGATGTACTCTTCGATATCGGGATGATCAAGATCGAGAGTAACCATTTTGGCCGCTCGTCTTGTTGTACCGCCGGATTTTATAGCGCCCGCAGAACGATCGCCGATTTTAAGGAACGACATTAACCCGGAAGATTTTCCGCCTCCGCTTAACGGTTCGTTTGCGCCTCTAATTTCGGAAAAGTTGGAGCCGGTTCCGGAGCCGTATTTAAACAGCCTTGCTTCGCGAACCCATAAATCCATAATTCCGCCTTCGTTAACAAGATCATCGTTAACGGACTGAATGAAGCATGCATGCGGCTGGGGATGCGTGTATGCATCTGCGGAAGCCGTAAGTTCTCCGGTTTGATAATCAACATAATACTGTCCCTGTGAAGGCCCTGTAATTCCGTAAGCCCAGTGTAAGCCGGTGTTGAACCATTGCGGGCTGTTAGGCGCAGTCATTTGATGTGCAAGCATATAAATTAATTCGTCATAAAAAACTTTTGCATCATCTTCGGTGTTAAAGTAATTCGCCTTCCATCCCCAGTAGGTCCAGCATCCCGCTAATCTGTGAAAGACCTGCTTTGCATCCGTTTCGGAGGTATATCTTTCTTTTTCCGGAAGCTGATTCAGTCTTTCCGTATCTGCAACGGAAGGTTGGAGCCATTTAGGCACGCCTTCTTCTTTTGCTCTTTTCAGAAGTTTTGGAACGCCTGCTTTTCTAAAATATTTTTGTGCAATAATATCTGTTGCAACCTGAGACCAATCAGCCGGAACAGTAACATCTTCCATCCTAAATACGATAGAACCGTCGGGGTTTTTAATTTCCGATATGCGTTTAACAAACTCTATCGCCGAAAAAGGATCATTACTTGCCTCGGTGAAATATCTTTTTATTTGCATTAATTATAGCTCCCTTCACATGAAGTTTTAATCTTAATTTTAAAATATAATCTTAACCTAAAGTAAAAATTATTGAAGTGATTTTGCGGTAAAAAATCTTTTTTCATTCTTCGAAAAATTATTAAACTGATTTTGACAAAGTGGTAATTCAATCTAAACAAAAAAGAACAAAATCAAAACAAGAAAAATTTTTTATTCTTTGCCCGTCTAAATTTTCGAACAAAGTTTGGAATAAATATTTTAAAAACCAAATTAAATTTTGCTTTAAAAAAAATAATTATAAAGTCTTGATTTTCTCGTTTAAATATTTCTACATCAATTGAACTCATGAATGGAAATTTTTACTTACAGAAGGAAAATTTTACCGGTTATTATCCGCCGTTTATGTAGTTTTTAAATACCTTCGTAAAAATATATATGAATGAAAATTATTAATCTGTAATTTGGGACAAGCATTTTTAAAAAATATTTTTAACTTGCTAAAGAAGTTTTTCATTCAACACAAAAAGGTAATTATCTTGGATAACGAAAAAGTTATTGAGGTAGAAAATCTTTCGAAACAGTTTAAAGAACTCAAAGCTGTGGATAACCTTAATTTTAGCGTCTACCGGGGCGATGTATTCGGCTTTCTGGGTCCTAACGGCGCGGGTAAAAGCACTACGATAAGAATGCTCCTTTCATTGATTTCACCCTCGGAAGGCAACATAAAATTATTTGGCAATTCTCTTGCAAACCACAGGAAGGATATACTTAAACGGATAGGTGCCATAGTGGAAAAACCGGATTTTTACGGTTATCTATCGGCCTATAAAAATCTTGAAATACTTGCAAAAATATCCGGCGCAGAAATATCTTCAAAAAAAATTATGGAAGTGCTTGAACTAGTAGGACTGGATAAAAGATATAAGAGTAAAGTAAAAACTTTTTCTCATGGCATGAAACAAAGATTAGGACTTGCGCAAGCGTTATTGCATAACCCCGAACTTATTATTCTTGATGAACCGACTACCGGCTTAGACCCTCAGGGAATGAAAGAGATAAGAGATTTAATACTCTATTTATCCAAGGAAGAGAAAAAAACAATTTTTTTGTCCTCGCATATACTTTATGAAGTTGAATTGGTTGCTAACAGAATGATAATAATTAATAAGGGTTCCGCGCGCGTTGAAGGCAAGGTTGAGGAACTTTTAAACGCAAATAAATTAAAAGTAACGTTTGAGATTGACGACTGGGAAAAAACAAAAACCCTTATATCAAACACCGCGTGGATTGATAAATTTGAGAGCAATATTAACGGCAAAGTTGTCTTTCTTCTTAAACCCGAAGAAATACATGTGTTAAACAAATACCTTGTTGATAATAATATTGCCGTTAGTGCGGTTATTCCTACAAGATCGCTGGAGGAATATTTTCTAAATATAACCCAAAAGGCATCCTGATGATTACTCTT
>DAIERC010000083.1 GCA_027347125.1 Ignavibacteriales bacterium | reverse complement strand
GGTAGTAGAAGATGATTTTGTAAGTAGAATTGTATTGCAGAAAATGATTTCAGTATTTGGTTCATGTGACACCACTGTTAACGGCAGGGAAGCAGTTGAAGCTTTTAGTATGGCACATAATGAGGACAACCCGTACAACCTTATTTGCCTTGATATCATGATGCCCGAGATGGATGGAATTGAAGCATTAAGAATAATAAGAGAAAAAGAAACCGAGATGAAAATTCATCCTTCGGAAGAAGCAAAAATTGTTATGATTACCGCGCTTGATACGCCTAAAGATGTTATTGAAGCCTTCTACAAAGGCGGATGCACCGCTTACCTTGTAAAGCCGATTGAAAAGGAAAAGGTTGTTAATACTTTAAAGGAAATAAAAGTTGTTTAACTTTATTCCCAATTGAGGTACTTTCTTATTAGCTATGCCGGATGTTTTTTTACCATGATTACCGGCAGGCAATAGCAAATAAAGAGTTAAGAGCCGCAAAGAAAAACAATCCGCAATTAAGCGGAAGGGAAGGTAACGGTAAATGTAGAGCCTTTACCTATTTCGCTTTCTATTGTTATAGATCCGTTTAGCATCTCAACATATCTTTTGGTTATTGCTAGGCCGAGTCCGGTTCCTTGAAATTCCCTGTTTATACCTTCACTTACCTGTTTGAATTCCTCAAATATTTTTTCAAAATGAATTTTATTAATTCCAATGCCTGTATCCTGAACTTTTATAAAAATATTACCTGAATTTTCTTTACCGGCAATTAAAGTGATGCCGCCTGTCTTTGTAAATTTAACGGCGTTGTTAACAAGATTTTCCAGGATAACCGTAACCAGGCTTGGGTCTACTTTCGCGGTTAAATCATCATCGGTCATTTGTAAAGAAAAATCTAACTTCTTTTCCAAAGCCGCGCCTCTGAACATTTTGTAAACAAATTCCAATTCTTCTTTTATATCATTTTCGGTAATAACCATTTCAAACTTGTCAGACTCGATGCGAGTAAGATCAAGCAGAAGGTTAAGTGTATTAAGCAGCCGGTTACCCGATCTCTTGATGCCGTTAGCCATCTCGATACTTTCGGCCTCAAACAAATTTTCAACAAGCATTTCAGAGTAGCCGAGAATGCCTATTAACGGGGTTCTCAGCTCGTGACTCATATTTGCCAAAAAAAGATCTTTTGTCTTATTTGCGGTTTCGGCCTTTTCTTTTGCTATAATTAATTCTTCCAAAGTTTTTTTCTTATCTGTTATATCTTCCTTTACCGCGACAAAATGAGTTATCATGCCTTCTTTATCCCTTATCGCCGAAATTGAGGCGGATTCCCAAAAATAAGTGCCGTCTTTCTTTTTATTATAAAATTCACCGCTCCATTGCTCGCCGTTTAAAATGCTTTTCCACAGTTCTTGGTATTCCTCTCTGTTTCTGTTACCCGATTGAAATATTCTCGGGTTCTTTCCTTTAATTTCATCCAGCGTGTAACCTGAAACCTGTGTAAGCTTAGGATTTACGTATTCGATGTTTCCGAATTTATCGGTGATAATAACGCTTACGGGGCTTTGTTTAATTGCGCTTGTTAATTTTAAAAGCTCTTCATCAACTTTTTTTCTTTCAGTTATATTTCTAGCTATTCCCTGGAACCCGATAACTTTTCCTTCTTTTATATAAGGTACCGAACGAACTTCTATTATCAACGTATCGCCGTTTTTATTTTTAGCGGTGTATTCAAAAGGTTCATCTGGAACCAAGCCTTGAATAATTTTTTTAAGGCGTGCTTTTTGATCTTCGGCGTATGCCGCTGGAACTATCGACCAGAAGTTCATTTTAAGTAACTCTTCTTCGGAATAGCCAAGCGAATTGATTACAGCTTTATTTACAGAAAGAAAATTCCCTTCGAGATCAATAATAAATATTCCATCTGGGTTATGTTCAACAAGCGAACGATATTTCCCTTCGCTTTCACGAAGCGCAGTTTGTGTCCGTACAATTTCTTCGATGTTTCTTGTAATGGATAAGTTATGCGGTACACCGTTAATTTCTATATTTATGGCTGACATCAAGCATGTAATAAAACTGCCGTCCTTTTTTCTGAACCTTGCTTCAAGATTGTTTACATAACCGTTATGCTTTAAACCTTCCACTATTTTTTCCCTATCTTCCGGATCTGCCCATATGTCAAGTTCCAAAGAAGTTTTGCCGATAACATCTTCGCGTGAATAGCCGGTAATTTTGGTAAAGCCGTCGTTAATATCAACGTAAAGCCCGTCATCAAGCCTGTTAATATTAACCGCGTCAGGACTGCCTTTGAAAGCTTTCTTAAATAGCTCCTCGCTTTCATGCAGGTCTTTGTAAAGAGTAGCATTATTTATTGCTGAGGATACTTGCGCCGCAATTGTTTCAAGAAAAGCAGATTGTTTTTCAAAGTCTCTGTGCGTGTCCGAAGAAAGGCCTATTACGCCGATTACATCGTTTCCTTTGCGAAGCGGGAGAGCCGCAAAAGATTTGAAACCCGCATTTTTACACTCAGTCCATGTGCAGCGCATATCCGTATAAATATCTATAGAGAATAAAGCTTTGTTTTCTTTTACCGCCAGGCCGCACATACATTGACCGACTTTATGTTCCGGCACATCTTTAAATTTTTCTTTGTTAATATTAGGGCCGATGGCTTGCAGAATCAGCTTGTCGTCTTCACGTAAAAACATAAAAGCCAGGTCCGGTTTTACCAGGTTTACAAGTTTATCTATTGTATCCTGAATTACCACATCAAGTAAAAGAGATTGGTTGATTGTGTTGCTTAGGCTGTTTAAGGCAGAAAGTTGTTCAGAGCGTTGTTTTATTTCCTCTTCGGCAATCTTTCGTTCGGTAATATCGCGCACTACAAGAAGCATACGCCGGGCCCCATCAATTGAAGCTACGCGTATATTAACTTCAACCCAAAACAACCGGCCGTTTTTGTCTTTTGCATGCCAGTCGAATATTTGAGATCCTTCACTAGAAGTTTTAAGCATCCATTTGAAAGCATCTTTTTGCGTATAAGGAGTAATACCGGAACTTAAATCTTCAACTTTTAAACGACGCATTTCTTCGCGGGTATAGAGATACATTTCTTCGGTTTTACGGTTAACATCTATTATCTCCCCGGTTGTCATATCATGAATAAAGATTGCGTCGTTTATCGAATCAAAAATAGTTTTAAAACGTTTTTCACTTTCGCGTAATGTTTCTTCGGCAATTTTTTGTTCGGTTATATCTTCCACTATACCATCGTAATAAAGAGTTTTACCGTTTTCATTGCGTACAACGCGTGCGTTCTCGCGAACAAACACCGAAGTACCGTCGGGTTTTGACCAGGCCGATTCAAAGTTAGTTACTTTGCCGTCACGTTCGATAATATCTATAAACGCCGAGCGTTGGTAAGACGGTTCATAATTCCATTCTTCCAGGTTTCTGTTTGCTAGTTCTTCAAAAGATT
>DAIERC010000074.1 GCA_027347125.1 Ignavibacteriales bacterium | reverse complement strand
AAATGGGAATAAAAAATGTTACTTACGTTAGCAGCGGCGAAGGAACTACAAGCCAGGGAGAATTTCACGAAGCGGTTAACTGGGCAAGCCGCGAAAAGCTACCAGTACTTTTTGTAATTGAGAATAACAAGTACGCAATTTCGGTTCATGTTGAACAACAAAGCGGCGGTAAAGATAATTCCATAGCGGAAATGATGGCCGGCTTCGTCAATTTGCATAGGAAAAGAATAGACGGCACAAACTTTACGGAAGCATACAAAGCCGTTCAGGAAGCGCTGAACTATATAAATGAGGGTAAAGGCCCGGCGTTAATTGAAGCGGAAGTTGTACGGCTTCTTTCCCATTCATCTTCGGATGATCAGAAAAAATACCGTGACCCGAAAGAGCTGGAAGAGGATTTGAAAAATTGTCCGATAGAAAAATTTGCAAAGGAATTAATATCTTCCGGAAATTTATCCAAAGAAGAATTTGAAAAGATAAAAAAAGAGATTGAGGTTGAAGTTGAGCATGCGGCCGAGGAAGCTTCGCAAGGTGAAGACCCGAAAGCTCAGGAGGCTACAAGACATATTTTTGATGAAAGCGGTTTAAAAGAAAGTTTTGAATATGAAACCAACAAGCCATCCGGCAAACCGGTTGTTATGGTTGACGCAATAAACCACGCGCTTCACGAAGAGATGGAGAGGAATAATAAAATATATATTTTCGGCGAGGACGTGGCTGATAAAAAAGGCGGCGTGTTTACGGCAACGAAAGGATTATCTACCAAGTTCGGATTTGACAGGGTTTTTAATTCGCCGTTAGCCGAGGCGAGTATTATAGGCGTTGCCACGGGTATGTCGTTAGCCGGTCTGAAACCTGTTGTGGAAATACAATTCGGCGATTATATATGGCCTGCGTTTATGCAATTCAAATCGGAAGTAGCAACAATGCGGTATCGTTCAAACAATAACTGGACGGCGCCGGTTGTAACGCGGGTGGCTGTGGGCGGTTATATTCACGGAGGTTTGTATCATAGCCAGAATATCGAATCGATTTTTGCTCACGTTCCCGGAATATACATCGCGTATCCGTCAAACGCAGCAGATGCAAAAGGTTTGCTAAAAACAGCGTGCAGAATAAACGACCCGGTGTTGTTTTGCGAGCACAAAGGATTGTACAGGCAAAGCTTCGCAACTTCGCCTTCACCGGATGATAATTATCTTGTACCTTTCGGCAAGGCAAAAGTTGTAAGAGAAGGCGAAGATATAACAGTTGTATCGTACGGTGTTTGTATGTGGGATTCTGTTTTAGCCGCAAAAAAACTTGAAGAGGAAGGATACTCAGTTGAAGTAATAGATGTCCGTACAATTATTCCTCTTGATGAAGAAACCATATTTAATTCGGTAAAGAAAACCGGCAAAGTTGTTGTTATTCATGAAGACACATTTACCGCGGGTTTCGGCGCTGAAATTGCGGCGCGTATTGCGGATACTTGTTTTCAATACCTAGACGGGCCGGTAAAAAGAATTGCGGCTAAAGATTCGCATATTCCGTATTCACCGATTCTGGAAAACGCGATTCTTCCGAACAGGGAAGCGATATACAAAGGTATAAAAGAATTATTAAAATTTTAATTATTAAAGAATTTAGGAGCCGGTAAAATGGATATTATAATGCCAAAAATGGGAGAAAGCGTAAGCGAGGGAACTATAATAAAATGGCATAAGAAAAAAGGCGATAACGTAAAACGCGATGAAATAATTTTTGAAATAAGTACCGATAAGGTAGACACCGAAATCCCGTCGCCTGCCGACGGAGTTTTAGCGGAAGTAAAATTTAACGAAGGCGATACCGTGGATGTAGGAACCGTGGTTGCCGTAATAGACCCGACCGGCGAAGCAAAAGATAACGGGGTTCCCGAAAAAGTTGAAGCGCAAAAAACAGAAAAGCCGGCGTATGTAGAAACAACAAAAACGGCAGAGGAAAAAGCGGAAGTAAAAATAATTGAAGATAAAAATGCGCAGCCTGTTCCGGAGCCGGAAGTAAAACCATTACCCGCGTCAGAAGGAATATTAGAAATTACCATGCCGAAGATGGGCGAGTCTGTTATGGAAGGAACAATTATTAAGTGGTACAAAAAAGTGGGAGACGCGGTAAAAAAAGACGAGATAATGTTTGAGATAAGCACCGATAAAGTTGACACCGAAGTTCCATCGTCTGCGGCAGGTGTTGTTGCCGAAATTCTTGTTGCAGAACAGGAAACCGTAGAAGTAGGAACCGTAGTAGCAAAACTAACAACATCCGGGGCACAATCTTCATCTTTACAAAAAGAAACCCCTGCTTTGCCCAAAACATTACCTGCAACTGAAAAGCCGGTTGAATACATAAAAGAACCGGCGGCAATGAACGATAAATTTTCAAATGCCGCCGCTTCTGATCTTGAAGAAACAAAAGAGAAGGAAATATCTTCAAAATTTATTTCACCGCTTGTACTAAATATCGCAAAGACGGAAAACGTAAGTTTTAGCGAGATGAATAATATAATTGGAACCGGTCTTGACGGAAGAATTACAAAGAAAGATATTTTAGCTTACGTGGAAGTAAGAAAATATAAGCCGCAAAACGGGAACGGCCAAACAAGCAAAGGTGTTCAACCGGCTGAAGTTGCTTCAACGGTAAGTTCAAATATACAATACCAGCCCGGTTATTCTTCAAGCGATGTTGAAAAAATTCCGATGGACAACATGCGGCAAAAAATAATGCAGTATATGATTAACAGCCGCGATACGTCTGTGCATGTTTCCGCAATGCTTGAAGTTGACATGACAAAAATATACAACTATATAAAAGCAAACAGAGACGAGTATTTAAAAAAAGAAGACGTAAAGCTAACTTATATGCCGTTCATCGCTCAGGCTGTTGTAAAAGCTTTAAGGGAATTTCCATTGGTAAATTCTTCAATTGAAGGCGCAACAATAGTAAAAAAGAAATTTATAAATCTGGGTATTGCAGTAGCGGTTGAACCGACCGGGCTGATTGTCCCGAATATTAAAAACGCAGATGAAAAAAGCATTACCGGTCTTGCAAAATCAATTAACGACATAGCGGTTAGAGCGCGAAACAAAAAACTTACACTTGACGATATTACAAACGGAACATTTACGATAACCAATTACGGAGTATTTGGAACAATATTCGGCACGCCAATCATCAACCAGCCTGAAGTTGCAATATTAGGCGTCGGCACGGTTATTAAACGCCCGGTTGTTATTGAAGTTGACGGAACGGATACGATAGCGATAAAACCTATAATGGCTCTTACATTATCGCATGATCACCGTTTGATTGACGGAATGCTTGGCGGAAAGTTTTTAAAATTCATGAAAGATACTTTGGAAAGCTTTTCCGCATGAAATATTTAGCAGCTCATGTTGCACAACTCTGTGAAGAAGAAAACGGGGGAGTTTTTAATTGTGAATTATGAATTTTGAATTGTGAATTATTTCAAAAATATGAGTAAGTGAATTAATAATTTTTTAATATGAAATTCTAAAAAGAATTTTTATCTTTATTTCGTAATTTTTAGAAACAGTGTAATATTTTATGATCATTAATCAGCACCAAAGAGAATATAAAGAACAAATTGAAAAAGAGCGCGTACCGCTGGGTAAGAGACCGGATTGGTTAAAAGTAAAACTGCCTACAGGTGAAAATTATTCGGATGTAAAAAATTTAATGCGCAAGCAATCGTTGCACACTGTTTGCGAAGAAGCTAAATGCCCGAACATTGCCGAGTGCTGGAACAATAGAACTTCCACTTTTATGATACTCGGTGATACATGTACCAGAAGCTGCGGCTTTTGCAATATAAAAGTCGGTATACCAAACGAGCTGGACCTGGCAGAGCCGAGAAGAGTTGCCGATTCGGTAAGAGAGTTAAACCTGCGGCATGTTGTAGTAACATCCGTTAACAGGGACGAACTTAAAGACGGCGGTGCTTCTATTTTCAGTGAACTGATAAGAATTATAAATGCCGAAATGCCGGATACAACAATTGAAATTTTAATACCTGATTTCCGGGGTTCCGAAGAAGCGTTTGAAATTATAATGAAAAATCCGCCGGATATTTTAAATCATAACCTTGAAACGGTACCCAGGTTGTACCATGTGGTAAGGCCGCAGGCTAAGTACGAAAGAAGCCTGGAATTGATAAGATGGTTTAAAAATAAATACCTAAGAACCAAAAGCGGGATTATGGTAGGCATTGGTGAAAAGCCTGAAGAGGTTTTGGATTTAATGAAAGACCTGGTTGCGCACGGCTGCGATATTCTTACAATAGGCCAGTATTTGCAACCCACGAAAATGCATTTGCCGGTAGACCGGTTTGTTACGCCTGATGAATTTAATATGTACAGGGAAGAGGGCATGAAAATGGGGTTCAAAATTGTGGAA
>DAIERC010000041.1 GCA_027347125.1 Ignavibacteriales bacterium | reverse complement strand
GAGAGTTGTGGAAGCATTGATAATTGGAAACATAAAACTTAATGTTCGATAAATTGGTTAATACATTTTTTTTCTAAATCAGCGCAGAAAAATATAGAATAAACGGGTTCTTAAAACTTAATACCATACCAAATTACGTGCGGGTAAATTTGTACTGCAGGCGAAGGTAAATGGTAGTAATTAAAATTTCGTTTTAGCAAATTCCAAAACCATCCGTTTCCCGGGAGTTCTTCAAGATTCCAATCAATGGCAATATAAAACCGGTGGTTACCGCCACCGTTATTATCAAGCTTTTCTACGCTATGCCCAATTGCCAGGTTGATAAATTCCGGGTAATAATTTTTTAATTTATCGGGTAAAATGTTATGGACATTTACACTTAACCAATCATAAGTACTTTCATAATCATCAAAGATAACACGGTTTGATCCTTCCTGGAATCTATCAGAGGGGTAAAAACTAATTTTAAAATTAAAATTTTGCAGAATGGGAATTTTATTTTGCAAAACCGGGTAAGCAGCGCCTAGTACATCCGCTGAAAAATCGCCCCAGCTAAATCCCCACTGTTTTGAATAGCCATCTCGGATTTCAACAAATGTTTCATACGATAACGCTAAAGCTCCGGCATACAATAAACTTTTATCATAGTCTATTCCCGTCCAATTAAACAACTGCGAATAAATATTTACAATAAGGTATGGAAAAAAGAAATGCCCGAATTTATCTTCGCCGAGCGCATAAGCCAAATCATGTTTCCATTCAAAATGGAACTTACTCTTATCTCCTTTCCACCATAAATTATTTTGAACTTCGTAGCCCCAAATAAAAACGCCGGCTGTAATGCCGCCGACGGCTGATAATTTTATGTAATCAATTTCTTCAGAAGATGTGGTGTCTATGCCAGGTTGAGCAAATGAAATGTTCTCAATTAGAATAAATGATATGCATACAAAAATAATTTTCTTTCGCATCGTGTTAGCCATTATAAAAGTAACATGAAGATTAATAAAAAATATATTTAAATAGTTCTATAAATTAAAAAATAATAAAAATGCCCGGCATTGAAAAAGGAGCCGGGAATATCAAAACGTTTTCCAATGCAACTCGTCAGCTACTCAAGGTTGCTCTGTTTAAGAAAAGCTTGCACGGAGTTTTACGGATGGGTACAGAAGCACGAAATTTCCGTTCGGTAATGGTTTATTATTAAATTATTTAATAAGTTAAATCGGTATTTGTACTATTGCTATGCATCATTACACATAGTTGATAAAATCGATATTAGAAAATTAAAATTCTGAATTAAGAATTTCCGCATGACAGGGCATTTGCCGAATTATTTATAGCAGTATTAAAGGGGTGCAAATTATATGAAAAGAAAACTAGCAGCAGTATTTCTAATTATAGCTGCGATATTGTTTTTGGCTTCTACCGGTTGCAAAAAAGACTCACCCTCACCAACCGGGCCTGTAGACACAACAGGCGGGGATGTGGTTGTTCGCAAACCCAACATTTACATTTATCCGCGAGTTAAAGAAGTTGTTTCGATTAAATTGGAGTTTCCGCTCGGAGGGGCTGTAATTGAATCAAGTCCCGCATACTTGGGAGAATGGCGTGTGGTAGTAGAACCGGCCGGTAAAATAGATAACAAATACGATTATCTTTTTTACGAGAGCAAAACTCCGGATGCATATCAATACAATTCAGGTTGGATTGTTTGTAAAGATTCGCTTCCAATATTTTTGAGAGCCAATCTTTCCGAATCAGGTTTCAATGGACGGGAAATAAATGATTTTATCGAGTATTGGGTTCCAAGACTGATAAACTATCCTTACTGCATCGTTTATCCTCAGTATGCAAGCGACATTGATAAGATTATCGAGTTAAAAATATCCGCATCGCCTGATAATATACTTCGCCTTTTCTATGTTATTAAAGGTTCCGCGAACAGGGAAATAAGTTTGTGCAAACCGGTAATCCCAAAATTTAAGAGAGAAGGTTTTGTTGTTGCGGAGTGGGGAGTGATATTAAAATAAATCCGCTTGCACGCTTAATTTAATCAGCAATTATCAGACTGTTAAGTAAAATTTATCTGGCATTAACAGAAGCCCCCGCATTATGTATAGAGTAAACTTAAGAATCTGTAAGTTTACAACCACGAAAATAATATTATATGGTCGTGTAATAAACCCGAAAGAGGGATGTTTAATAATATGTATACAAGTTAAAAAAATTACGAGTTACTTTTTACTTATCGAAATAATATCTTTAACCTTTCTGAAAATAATTTATCGATAAAAATGAAGACAAAACATTTAGTTATAAACGGTGATTCCAGGAAAATGCAAGAAGTGAAAGATGAATCCGTTCATCTGATAGTAACTTCTCCGCCTTATTGGCAGCTAAAAGATTACGGTTCTAACCAACAACTGGGTTACAACGATAATTATGAGAATTATATAAATAATTTAAATTTGGTATGGAATGAATCTTACCGTGTTTTGCATAAAGGCTGCAGGTTGTGCGTTAACATCGGCGATCAATTTGCGCGTTCCGTTTATTACGGCAGATATAAAGTTATACCGATTAGAACCGAAATAATAAAATTTTGCGAAACAATCGGTTTTGATTATATGGGGGCGATTATTTGGCAAAAAGTTACAACATCAAATACGACCGGCGGCGCTACAATTATGGGCTCCTTCCCTTATCCCCGGAACGGTATTCTTAAAATTGATTATGAATTTATTCTCCTTTTCAAAAAACCTGGCAATTCGCCAAAGCCGGATAAAGAATTGAAAAAAGCTTCGGCAATGACTAAAGAAGAATGGAATACATATTTTATGGGGCACTGGAATTTTAGCGGCGCCCGTCAAGACAGCCACCTGGCAATGTTCCCTGAAGAATTACCAAAAAGATTAATTAAAATGTTTTCCTTTGTCGGTGATACGGTTTTAGACCCATTTTTAGGCAGCGGCACAACTTGCCTGGCCGCAAAAAATTTAGATAGAAATTCTATCGGGTATGAAATCAATTCCGAATTTATGCCGGTAATCAGTAAAAAGATTTCGGATGGTGATAATAAAATATCCGGTAAAAATATATATGAATTTAAAACCCGGCATAAATCTAAAAATAATTATGATGTGGAAATAAAAAAATTGCCGTATGTATTTAACGATACTCACCGGTTCGATAAAAAAATCGATCTCAAAAAACTTCAATACGGCTCAAAGATTGATAGCAAAGTTAACACAAGCGAGAAATATTATACGGTTAAGGAAGTATTAAGCGCTGGTTTAATAAAATTGAATAACAACGCAACAATAAGACTTATCGGAATAAAAGAGAAAAAGGAATTAAGAAAAGAAGCGATAAATTTTCTTAAGATCAAAACAAAGGGCCAAAAAGTTTTTATAAAGTATGATGAGGAGAAGTATGATTCGGAAAATAACTTGCTTTGTTATTTGTACCTGAAAAATAAAACGTTTTTGAACGCTCACTTATTAAAAGAAAAATTAGCGTACGTTGATGTCTCTTTTAATTATAAGTACAAAAGTAAGTTCCTAAGCATAGCGGGGAATAATAAATTATAAGGCGTGTACTTAAAGTTATTCAATCTTTAATAACGGTTATATTATTTGCAATAAAAGAAGAATTAAAATAATTGCGCGGGAAATCAAAATGAAAAATTATTTGTCACATACTTTTAACGAAGATGATTTTAATCTTGTCTCGGTTATTGATGAGTTGTCTTTATGGGCAGCGCCGTTCGGATTAAAATTACTTGACTCGATTAAGTTGAAACCCAATATAAATGTACTGGATATCGGCTGCGGGCTTGGTTTCCCGCTGATTGAAATTGCTCAAAGGCTTGGTGATTCGGCAAAGGTATTCGGCATAGACCCTTGGGAAAGCGCCGTTGAACGCGCCGGGCTAAAAATTAAAACATATAATTTGAGCAATGTAAACATAATAAAAGGAGTAGCAGAGCAACTTCCTTTTGATAATAAATTCTTCGATCTTATTGTATCAAATAACGGTATAAACAACGTTAAAGATTTGCATCTTTCCTTAGGCGAATGTGCAAGAGTTGCCAAACCGGGTGCTCAATTTGTCTTCTCGCTGAATCTTGAAAGAAGCATGATCGAGTTTTATCAGGCGTTTGAAGAGGTCTTATTGCATAATGGACTGAACGAAGAAATTAGTAAAATGAAGAAGCAGATTTACGAAAAAAGAAAAACGCTGGATGAAATTAAATCTCTTTTATACAAATCGGGTTTTGATATTGCGAATATTCATGAAGACATTTTTAAATTGAAATATCTTGATGCCGGAGCAATGTTCAATCATTCATTAATAAAATATTGGTTCCTGGGCGGATGGAAGAAGATTCTTCGCATGGATGATATGGAACAAATATTTGACCAGGTAGAAATAAAATTGAACAGACAGGCCGAAAGAAACGGGGAGATTGTTTTAACAATTCCTTTCGTGGTAATAAGCAGTTTTAGAAAATAATTCCGTTACTTTTAACTGAGGATGTTGATTAAATGGAAATAGTTTTTGCTGAATCAGCTGCGCAAATCGAACAGATAAGGAACCTGTTTAGGGAATATCAAAATTATCTTAATGTAGATTTATGTTTTCAATCATTTGAAGAAGAATTAGTTTCTTTGCCGGGCAAATATGCCGCTCCTGGCGGTGCTTTGCTGCTTGTCGTTGAAAATGGAGAAGCTG
>DAIERC010000226.1 GCA_027347125.1 Ignavibacteriales bacterium | reverse complement strand
GTTTTTGTCCTCTTTTTGATGGGTTCTTCTTTCCTGATGGCACAGGCAAAAATTTCCGTACAGGTTGGAATGGCATTTCCGTCGGGTAATTTTTCAAATGTGGCCACAAACGGTTACGGCGTGGGAGGAACGATTGAATTTAAGCAGGATGAATTATTATCGGTTTGCGCTTTTATCGGATATTATACGTGGGGCCCTTATACCGTATGGTATTTAGGCCCTTCGGATTCATACTCAAATTTTCAAGTACTGATCGGCCTGCGCTACGCCTTCTCGCATCAAAAGGTTCATCCATATATGGGGCTTGATATCGGGATGAATTCCCTTAGTTACAGCCGCACTACTTATTACGGTTATACAAGCACTACAACACAATTAACCCAAGGAAGAATCGGCGCAGCACCGGTATTCGGAGTGATTTTTAAAGTTAACACCGGTTTAAATTTGGATATTAATTTTAAATATAATTTTACATCTCAAGAGTTATACAACGCTAATATTTTCCCCACGTCTTTTTTCGTACTTAACGCCGGGCTCCGGTTTGATATGTAAACAAATATTATTTCTTGTTTTATAAAAGGACATCATTAAAGTTTACATTTACCGCCAGACTGTTTACCTTATATTCATAAAAAATTTATTTCTTAGCTGTCGAAATAAAATTTAATAATAAACGGGAGATTTATGGAACGCTCAATGGTAACAACTGCATTTGATTTTGAAGGTTACAAAGTTGTAAAAAATTTAGGGATTGTAAGGGGCATTACCGTACGTTCGCGTTCTATTGTGGGAACAATAGGAGGAACATTGCAAACTATTTTCGGCGGTAATATTTCTTTATTCACTGAACTCTGCGAAAAAACCAGGGAAGAATCTTTCGAACTAATGATTCAACACGCGCAAGAACTCGGAGCCAATGCGGTTATTGGAATGAGATATGACACTACCGATGTTCTTCAGGGCGTAAGTGAAGTATTATGTTACGGAACCGCTGTAATAATCGAACATATTTAACTAATCATAAAAAATAATATCAGTGCACAGATTATATTAAGCGGATGATGTACTATGCAGAAAACTTTTGAGATCAAAAATAAAGCTACCGCCGAACATTATAATTGGGGCCAGGGATGCGACGGCTGGCATTTGTTAAAAGATGAAAACTTAAGCGTTATACACGAGTTCGTTCCTCCCGGCAAATCTGAAATTAGGCATCATCACGAAAAATCTCGTCAGATGTTTTTTATTCTAAAAGGACAAGCAAGCATTGAAATTGACGGCGAGGAATTCATCTTAAAAGAAACCGACTCCATCGAAGTACCCCCATTAGTTCCTCATCAACTTTTTAATAAAACAAATGCAAATCTTGAGTTCCTGGTAATCTCCCAGCCTCCCAGCCATGGTGATAGAATTGTTGAGTAAAAATATATTCCTTCGGTTTGCCGTTAAAGGCTATGAAATTTTTCGATGTTACTATCCGATACTTATCAAGAAGCATATAAATTTATTGACTAAATCCTTTTTGTTTCATCGGCATCAAACAAAAAGTAAAAATGTTTTTTCTTAATATCACTTATGCGAAGAGATATAACAAAATGTCAAAGCAAAAATCCTTCAGAAGGAATTTAATTGAATGGGGAATAATAATAAGCGTTGTAGCTTTCTTGTATTTTACCGGTCTGTACACAGACGTAATCGGTAAGGTTCAACAACTGGTATTAGTAACAGGGATAAAACAGCCGGATATAAATATTCCACCCGAAAAACAAGAGAATGCCGACTATAATCTTTCATTAATTTCATTTAATAATGAAATAGTACACATGAAAGATTATAAAGGTAAAGTAGTATTCATAAATTTTTGGGCTTCGTGGTGCCCGCCTTGCAGAGCTGAGATGCCTACAATTCAGGATCTTTACAATAAAGTAAAAGCGAATGAAAATATTGCATTCTTTATGGTAACGCTTGATGAAGACACGGCAAAAGCCAGGCAGTTTATAAATCAAAAAGGTTATACATTCCCGGTGTATTTTCTTACCGGGTATCTACCAGACATGTATAACAGCGGCACTATTCCTTCAACATATTTAATTTCAAAACAAGGAAAAGTGGTAGTTAAAGAAATTGGCATGGCGGATTACAACACAACAAAGTTTAGGAATTTTATCATTGGCTTATCCAGATAATTTTTTTATAAATTATCTGGCCTTGTTATTATTATCTTTTTCAAACACGCTGTCCGGAATCCCTTTGTTAACCACATAGTTTGAATAGTTGATATATATTTTTCCGCTAATCATATCTGAAGTTTTATTTGATGCGTTGTCGCCGAATTCAGGATTCATACCATGCCGCATATTCTTTTGGGGTGCGTTGAAAGAAAAAACCATTGAACTAGGTAAAGGATATTTCATTCCTTTATCATCATAATTTAAAATAAGCGTAAACGTACCATTTATTTTTGTAGACGCTTCAACCTTCCTGATAACATTATTTGCCTGGTCTATCCACAGAGTAGTTAAAATAAGATCTCCCTTATCGTCGAGTGGAATTGTTTTTACAACAGATGTTTTATGCCCCTCAAAATCTTCATCTCTTACGTAAATAGCGGTATAATTACCATTTAAAAAACTTAAGGGCGAAGTGTACATTCCGTTTCTTGGTAAAAGGGCAAATCCTTCCGATTCAAAGTGGACTTTATCCGGCTGCTTAAAATAAACCTTTGCTTTCATCGGAGGAACTTTTAAGAAGCTGATATCAGTTTTTATTGTAACGTTTACAGCGTAGTTATTAACTTCCTTAAAAGCAGTTTTCAGATTTTTAATTATGATATCAGCATCTTTACTTTGCGGCAAAGCAAACGATGTAATTAATAATGTTATGACTAAAAATTTCTTCATCTCGGTTCCCGTTGATAAATCAAGTTAAAATATCTTTCCTTCTAAAAAAGAACAAAGTAGCTCCGAACAAAATTAAAATATGAGCTCCAAGTATAAGAATAGCCTTTATAATTTCGGCAGTATCTATTGGATTACTAAAAAAATCTCGCCATGTATTCAAATAATTAGTAAACAAGTACGGTTTTATTACCCTGAAAAAATTTACATCAATGGCAGAGATTATAAAAAATATAATTATAATTGCCATTGTTGATATTATCGGACCAATTGCGTTCTCAACCAAGGCCGAAAACAAAAAAGCAATTGAGGCTACAACACTCATACTTAAAAAAGCAAATGAGTATGCCAGGAAAAACCTCCACAATACATCATTTTGCGCTAGGATGGTAATACCGTCTTTTCCAACAACAATTAATTCGCCTGTTCCAAGAAGAACGGTGCCTAATCCTAAACTTATAATTGCCAGCCAGAAAATAAGAATTAAGGTATAAATTAATCCGGCTAAAAATTTTGCGGTAACAATACTTGTTCTGGAAACGGGACGGGTTATTAACAGTCTATAAGTACCCGCTGTAGCTTCGCCGGCCAACAGGTCGCCGGCAACCAGCGCAATAAGAAAAGGAATATGAATTGACAAACTGTTCAGAATAAGATAAGAAACAAAATAGCTGTTTAAAAGATTTCCCACCATAAAAAAAGATTGCTGCAGTTCCCTCGTCATAAAATTTATTGAGCGCTGCCCTTCTGCCATCATTGCAAATTCAATTATCGGCACAAGAATTCCAACGGCAATAAAGCCGATATATGTACGCCACTTTTTGAATATTTTATACAATTCAATGTTAATAAGAGTAATCATCAGGATGCCTTTTGAGTTATATTTAGAAAATATTCCTCCAGCGATCTTGTAGGAATAACCGCACTAACGGCAATATTATTATCAACAAGGTATTTGTTTAACACATGTATTTCTTCGGGTTTAAGAAGAAAGACAACTTTCCCGTTAATGTTGCTCTCAAATTTATCAATCCACGCAGTGTTTGATATAAAGGCTTTTGTTTTTTCCCAGTCGTCAATCTCAAACGTTACTTTTAATTTATTTGCGTTTAAAAGTTCCTCAACCTTGCCTTCAACGCGCGCGGAACCCTTATTAATTATTATCATTCTGTTAGCAA